>CAYMCD010000025.1:0-31378 GCA_964388845.1 uncultured Verrucomicrobiota bacterium | reverse complement strand
GCCGCGGGCGTCCCCGGCTGTTGCAGCTCGATGCGCAGCAGGAACCCGAGCTGCTCCATCATCGCCTGCGTCGCGGCGCCGGCCAGCATCAGGCGCAGCGCGGCCTGGGCCGCGGCCTGTTCACGGCGCTGCCGGTCCAGGAATCCCGGATATTCCCGCAGCCTGCGCGCGAAGCGGGGACGCTGCAGGATCCTCATCCACACATCCGCGTCGCGCGCCGGGCCGAGCCGCTTGGCGAACGCGCGCAGGGCCTTCGCCCCGCTCCGGGCGGAGGTCTTCCGGAGGACCCGGTCGAAGGCCTCCAGGAGCCTCCGCAGACTCCGGACGGCGATCCGCAGGTCGTGCAGGGCCTCCTCGTCGTGGGCGCGCGCGGCGCGCCGGGCGGACATCCGGAGCGCCCGGTAATGGGTCAGCAGCAGCCTCCGCAAGACCGCGCCCGCCGGGTCGCCGTCGCGCACGCGTCCCATGTGCCCGAGCCGGCGCGGAACCAGCACAAGGCCCAGGGGACACACCCGCTGCCAGAGATCGGATTTGGCCATCGCGCGTTCGGCGTTCCGGCTGCCGGACGGCATCGTGAAGCGGATCCGCACAGCGCCCTGCGCCACGCGGATGTCGGTGATGTTCGTGTCCTGCAGATGCCCGTGGTCGAGCGCATCCGCCACCCGCAGGATGGCGCCGAGTCGGATGATGCGCGCGGGCCGGGGCACGGTTTCCCAGCGCGGGCCCGTGAGCCCCTCGTCCGGCAGCCGGCCGTGCAGGGCGATGATCGCCGTGATTTCATCAATCGCTCGCGCGCCCACCCCGCGCAGGCCCCGCCGGCGCAGCAGGGCGATGCCCTCGGCGACATGATTCGCGGGATTTCCGGCATAGCCGATGTCGTGCAACCGGGCCGCCGTTTCGATCAGGGAGCGGTTCGACGGGGCCAGGCGGAACGGACCGGCCACGGCGTCGAATATCCGCACCGCCATCGCGGCGACATGCCGCGCGTGGCTCTCCTCGTTCCGGTGCGCGGCGCAGAGTTCGTCCAGCGTGGGGCGCGCCACCCGTCCTGTGCCGGAACTGCTCATGGCGTTGTGCTCCGCGGCCGGCGGCCGGGCTCAGCCCGCGTGGACGGGCCGCTGCGGCTCGAACAGCGCCGGGTTGCCCGGTGCGGCGCGGCGAAGAAGCCCCTGCGCCTGCCGGAAAAATTCCGCTTGCGAACGAAGGGCCTTGTCCCGACCCGCGTCCGGGTGGCGCGCGTAGGCGCCGTCCGGTTGGAGACGGCGTATCTTCGCCTCGTCGGCGAGGGAGATCTTGAGGATGTCAATCAGCCGGTCGCGGCAGGCGGGCTCGTCCACGGGCACCAGCAGCTCGACCCGCCGGTCCAGGTTGCGCGGCATCCAGTCGGCGCTGGAGATGAAGACGAGGGGATCGCCGCCGTGCCGGAAATACAGGATCCGCGCATGCTCAAGGAAGCGGTCCACCACGCTCGAAACCGAGATGCCCTCGCTGAGCCCCGGGACGCCGGGCCGCAGGCAGCAGATCCCGCGGACACTGAGCTCGATCTTCACGCCGGCCTGCGAGGCCCGGTAGAGGGCCTCGATCAGCTCGCGATCCACCAGCGAATTGACCTTGGCCATGATGTGGCCCTTCTGCCCCTGCTGGTGGCGCTGGATTTCGTCCTCGATCAAACCGAGCAGCTTCGCGCGAAGCCCGAGCGGGGCGGCCTCGATCCGTCGGAAATTCACCGGTTGCGAATACCCCGTGATCATGTTGAAAAACGCGGTGGCGTCCGCGCCGTATTCGTCCTGGCACGTCATGAAGCTGACGTCGCAATAGAGGCGCGCCGTGATCTCGTTGTAGTTGCCGGTGCCGAAATGGATGTAGCGGCGGACGCCGCCGGGCTCGCGCCGTACGATGATGCATAGCTTGGCGTGCGTCTTCAGGCGCTTCAGGCCGTAAATCACCTGCACGCCGGTCTGCTCCAGGGCCTCTGCCCAGCCGATGTTCCGCGCCTCGTCGAAACGCGCCTTCAATTCGACGAGGGCCGTCACGTGCTTGTCGCGCGCCGCCGCGCGCGCGAGCGCCGCCACGACCGGGCTGTTCTCGCTGGTCCGGTACAGGATCTGCTTGATCGCCAGCACGTCCGGATCCTCGGCCGCCTCCTCGATCAGCCGCACGACCGGGTCGAAACTCTGGTAGGGATGATACAGCAGCACATCCCCGCGGCGGATCACGTCGAACAGGGGCTCGTTCGGCTGCGCGCCCGGCAGCCCCTGGGGCGTCCACGGCTTCTCGCGCAACTCGTCGAACCCGGTCATCCGCGCGAGGCTGAAATACGCGCCGAGGTCGAGCGGCCCGGCGACCGCGTAGGTGTGCGCCTCATCCACGTCCGCCAGCTTCTGGAGGAAGGCAATCGTCTGTTTGGATGTGGACGCCGCGACCTCGATCCGCACGCAATCGCTGTTCCGCCGCTGCGAGAGGACCTCCTTCATATCGGCCATCAGGTCGGACGCCAGATCCTCCCGCACGCTCATGTCCGCGTTCCGCGTGATGCGGAACGGGGCGCACTCGGCGACCGATTCGCCGGGGAAAAGGCGGTCAATGAACAGGCGGACCACATCCTCCACAAGCGCGTAGTTGTGGCCCTTGACGATCGGCAGGGTGATGAACCGGCCGAGCTTCCGCGGCAGGGTCACCACGGCGAGGCGGGCCTTCCGGCCCCCGGCCTTGTCCTGCTTGAGCCGCACCGCGAGATGCAGCGTGAGCCCCGGGATGAGCGGCGGATCCTCCGGCGACTCCAGCGAGATCGGGCTCAGGACCGGGTAGATTTCATGCTCGAAAACGTGGTCGAGGTGTTCGTACAGCGCGGGCGTCAACTGGTCCACGTCCTGCCGCTGGATCCCGGCTGCGCGCAACCGCGGCTTCAGGTCCTCCAGGAAACACCGGTACTGCGTCTCCACCATGTCGTGCGCGCGGCGGCTGATCTCGGCGAGCTGCTGCTCGGGATCGAGCCCCGCGGCGTCGCGTTCGCGGCGGCCGTCCGCGCGCAGGATGCGGAGCCCGCCCACGCGCACCATGAAGAACTCGTCCAGGTTTGACGAGACGATGGCGAGGAACTTCAGCCGTTCGAGCGGCGGATTGGCCGCGTCGAGCGCCTCCTCCAGCACGCGGTGGTTGAAAGCCAGCCAGCTCAACTCGCGGCTGAACTGGCGGGGGCCGGCCGGGGTGGACGTGGCTTCCTGTTCAGACATCGGCGATGACCCCCTCGGTGCTGCTCTCTGCGCGGAACACCACCTTCAGCCCGTACACCTCCTCGAACATCGAACCTTTTTCGCGGAGGGCCAGCCGCTCCAGCGTCAGGTCCTCCACGTCGCGCACCCAGATCACGAACTGGTTCGCCTCGCGGCCGCACCGCACGTCGCGCACCTGCTGCATGTGGTTCCGGTCCAGCGCGTCCGCCACGCGCAGGATTGCCGCCAGCTTGCTCACCGCCAGCCGCGCGTCGCGGTTGAGCATCGCAAAGCCCTCGTGATAGGGCTGGGGCGTCGCCCGCCGGTGGTAGCGCGCCACCATCGCGATCGTCAGCATGTCCTCGTGGGTCAAACCGAAGAGGTCGCTGTTCATGATCAGGTACATCGAGTGCTTGTGGTGGCTGCGGTTGTTCACGAACAGCCCGATCTCGTGCAGCAGGCCCGCGACGCGCAGAATCAGCTCGTAGCGCGGCGGCAGCATGTGTTCGCCTTTCAGCTCGCGGTAGAAGCGGACGGCGAGGTCGGTCACCTGCCGCGCGTGCCGCTCGTCAAAGGCGTACTTGGTGCCGAGCGCCACCGCGGAATGCTCCACCTGTTCCATGAATTCGGGCGTCCAGAAACCGCCCGAAACGAGCTCCTGCAGCAGTCCCTGCCGGAGGCTCGCCTTTGGGACGATCAGCTTGTCCGCGTTGAAGACCCGGGCGAGCTGCGCGAAGGCGAGCAGCGCGGGGCCGACCGCCTCCGCCTCCGCGTAGTTCAGCCGATGGGCCCGCACGAGGTCGTCCGGCGACTGGCCGGCGATCTTCCGCGCAAAGGCCGCGAAGGCCTTTGGTTCGATACGGGCCAGCTTCCGGTCGGGCCACTGCGGAGAAAGCTGGGCGGCGGCAAAGCGCGCGTCCCCCGACAGGGCCACCAGGTGCGGCGTGCGGCCCACCGGCACGCTTCGCCGGATCTGGTCCACCGACAGTTGGATCTGCTTCTGCAGCGTGACCAGCGCGCGCTGCGGCGACGCGTGCTGCGGCCCGAGCGCCTCGCGCATCCGCAGCGTGCCGAGGCGAAAGGTGTTGGAATAGGTGACGTACCCGTCCTGGATCAGCAGCAACTCCGTGTCGCCGCCGCCGACCTCGATGACCAGCGTGTCCCCGCGCTTCAACTCGGGTTCCTGCTCGAACGCCCCCTGGACCGCCATGTAGGTCAGGCGCGTCTCCTCCGCCTCGTCAATCGCCTGCACGTTGATCCGCGTCGCCATGTACACGCGGTCCATGAACGTCTCGCGGTTCGCGGCCTCGCGGACCGAACTGGTGGCGACCGCGCGGACCGCCGCGGCGTCGGCGATGCCGTATTCCTCCATGACGCGGCGGTAGCCCTTGAGAATCCGCACGCATTCCTCGATCGTGGATTGCTGGATGCGGCCGGTCGTGAACGTGTCCTTGCCGAGCGGGACCGGCTGCTGCAGGGACTCCAGCGTGCGGATGGTCCCGTCCGGCAAAAGCTCCGCGATCTCCATGCGGATCGCGGTGGAGCCGACGTCAATCACCGCGGCGGCGCGGGGCGGGGCGGGCCCGGGCGCCGGGCCCGGCGCGTTTTCGCTGGCGGGCGGTTGTGTCATGGCGGGCCTCGCCTCAGGCCTCCACGGCGCCGGCGGCGAGCGCGGCGGCGCCCATGGCCGTGGCCAGGTCGTCGAGCTTGGCCGTCACGATGGACACCGACTTGGCGAAACTCGCCATCGCGCGCTTGCCGACCGCGTCCCTGACCTCCTCGAGGAAGAGCTCCTTCATGGCCTCCACCAGGCCGCCGCCGAGCACCACGATGTCGGGCGCGAGGATGTTGATCACATTGCCCACGCCCAGCCCGAGCTGCCGGGCCGCCTGGCGCACGATCTTCTCGACCGTCTTGTCGCCCTGCTTGATCGCATCCGCCAGGGCCCCGCTGCGGATCTTGGCGAGATCGGTTCCGGCGAGCTGCTGCAGGATCGGCGCCTCGCCGCGGTACACCGCCATCGCGCACTCCGCGGCGATCGCGAGCCGGCTGGCCACCGTTTCGAGACAGCCGCGCCGTCCGCATCCGCACAGGCGCCCGTTGTTCGACACCATGATGTGCCCGATCTCCAGACACGAGCCGATCTTCCCGCGCAGCAGCCGGCCCTCATACACGCAGCCGCCGCCGATGCCCGTCCCGGGAAAGACCCCCACCGCGCAGCGCGCCTTCTGCGCCGCCCCGAACCGGTACTCGCCGTAGGTGCCCGCGTCCACGTCGTTCGCCACCACGACGGGCGCCTTGAATTTCTTCTGCATCACATCCTTGAGCTCGACATTCTTCCAGCCGAGGTTCGGCGCCTCCAGGATGACGCCGCGGTCCAGATCGAGCGGACCCGGCGACCCGATCCCGATCCCGCCGATGTCCGCGCGGTCTACATGGGCCTCGTCCATCACGGTCTCGATCATGCCGGCCATGCGGTCCAAGCCGACCGACGCGCCCTCGTCCGACTTGGTCTTCTTGCGCTCGCTCGCCACCGGGTTGAACTTGTGGTCGAACAGCACGCAGAACATCTTCGTGCCGCCGAGATCGAAACCGATCCAGTATTTCTTGCCGTTGTCGCCCATGCCGGAAACTCCCTGTCAGGTGCCATCGCGAACGGGCGCCCATATTATCGCCACACAGGCGGGTCCGCAAGGCGGCGCTGGACGCAGCGCTGGACGCTGACGGAACTCCATGGCGCCGCGGATCAGCCCGGCAGGAACGAGCAGATGTATTCCGCGATGCCCGACCCGACGCGGATCTCGAACGCGGAATTGCCCGGCGCCTCGAAATGCGTCCCCGCGGAATACGCCGTCCAGTCCGACGCCCCCTTCACCCGCGCCTCGCACGATCCGGCGATGATCTCCATCCGCTCCGGCGCGCCCGTGTTGAACGTGAAGCGGCCCGGATAAATCAACCCAAGGGTCTTCTTGCTGCCGTCCGGCAATACCACCGTATGGCTGACCACCTTGCCGTCGAAATACACATTCGCTTTCGCCGTCACGCACACCTTGTCGAATTGCATGTTCATCCTCCTGATGGATCGGTAAACGAATCTTCAATTTCCAGCCCTTGCTGCTCCAGGTCCCGCGCCTCCCGCATCCAGTGCGCCGCGGTGCCCCAGTCCGGCGCCAACCGCGCGAAGCCGCCGTCGGCCCGCTGCCGCGCGCACCACGCGGTAAAGTGGATCATCCGCATCGCGCGCAGCGGCTCGATCAGCCGCAGGGTGGCGCGGTCGAAGTCGCGGAAGGTCTCGTATCCCTCCAGCAGGCGCTCCAGCTCGACCCGGCTGTCCCGCACGTGGCCCGGCAGGATCATCCAGAGGTCCTGCACCGGCGGCCCGACCGCTAGGTCGTCGAAATCAATGATGGAAAACGGCTCGCCCGGCCGCCCCAGGATGTTCGCGCGATGGCAGTCGCCGTGGATCCGCGCCCGCTCGACGCCCCCGAAAAGAGGCGCGATCCGATCCACGATCGCGTTCGCCGCCTGTTCATACACGCGCCGCGCGCCGGGCGAGGGGAACGGGCAGCGCAGGATCGCTTCGAGGTGGCCGCGCGTCGAGGTCTCCGGCCCGAGCGCGACGCGGTCCCGCGGCGCGCGCCGCGCCCCGACCGTGTGCAGACGCGCCAGCAAGCGGCCCAATTCCAGCCATTGCTCCGGCGTCGGTTCCTCCAGCGGACGCCCGCCCCGCTTCGGATACACCGCATAGAACATCCCCTGCCGTTCGTGCAGCGCCGCCCCGTCCGGCCCGCGAATCGGCGCGACGACGGGAATCTCCTCCTCCGCCAGCTCCGACACGAAGTCCAGCTCGTCCTGCAGCGCGGCGCGGCGCCATCGGCCCGGCCGGTAGAACTTCGCCACCACCCACGCGCCGTCGTCCATCCGGATCTCGTACACGCGGTTGATGTAGCTGCTCAGCGGCCGGCAGATGCTGCTCGCGCGCCGGCCCAGTGCCGTCTCGACGAGATCCAGCACCGCATCCGGCGAGAGCTTCGAGAAATCGGTTAACGCTTCAGCGTCCATGGCTCCCAAAGTTCCAACGTCTGTAAAAAATGGGTCGGGCGGCTTCCAACGTCTGTAAATTACAGCGTCTGCAAAAAAGCGGCGCGGGTTCAGGCCTTCGTCGCGGCGACGAGGGCGTCGAGTTTCGCGCGCGCCCGCCCGCCGTCAAGGGCGTCGCGGGCGAGCGCCAGGCCCTCCGCGAAGTCGCCGGCACGGCGGCCCGCGACGAGGGCGGCGGCGGCGTTCAGGCATGCGATGTCGCGCCGCGGGCCGGGCTCTCCGTCGAGGATCGCGCGGATCAGCCCGGCGTTGTGGGCGGGGCTCCCGCCGGCGAGGTCCGCCGGACGGGCGAGGGGAATGCCGTGGTCGCGCGGGTCGAATTCGATCAGATTGATCTCCTGCCCGCGCACCTCCGCCATGGCCGTTTTCGCGGTGGTTGTGATCTCGTCGAGCCCGTCGTGCCCGTGCACGACGAAGAGGTGCTCGACGTCGAGCGCGGTGGCGGCGCGGGCGATCGTCAGCACGAGGTCGCGGTGGTACACGCCGAGCACGCCGTGCCGCGCGCCCGCGGGGTTCGAGAGCGGGCCGAGGATGTTGAAGATCGTGCGGATGCCGATCTCGCGGCGCGGCCCGATGGCGTGCTTCATCGCGGGGTGCAGGCTCGGGGCGAAGAGGAAAGCGATGCCGAGCGTCTCGAGGCATTGCTCCATGACGGCGGGCGGCGCGCCGATGTTGACGCCGAGCGCTTCGAGCACGTCGGCGCTGCCGCTCTTGCTGGAGACGCCGCGGTTGCCGTGCTTCGCGACGACGGCGCCGGCGCCGGCGGCCACAAGCGCCGCCGCGGTCGAAATGTTGAACGTGTGCGCGCCGTCCCCGCCGGTCCCGCAGGTGTCCACCACGACGCCTTTCGGCGCGTGGACGGCGGTGAAGTGCTCCCGCATGGCCATCGCGCTGCCGGCGATCACTTCCGGGGTCTCCCCCCGGATGCGCAGCGCGGTGATGAAGGAGGCGATCTGCGCCGGGGACGCCTCGCCGTCCATGATCTCGCGCAGCGCCGCGTGCGCCTCCTCGTGGGTGAGGGGCCGGTTGTCCACCAGTTTGGCGATGGCTTCGCGGATCATGGGCGCTCCTGTTTCAACGATTGAGACCGAAACGCAGGTATTCGTCCAGCGCGTAGCGGTCGGTCATGCCGGAGAGGTAGTCGCAGGCCGCGCGCCAGATGCCGTCCGTTTCAATTCGGGCCCGGGCCTTGCGGCCCATCGCGTCCGGATGCGCGACGTAGTGGAGGAAGAGCTTGCGCATCATCGCGGTGGCCTCCTTGTTGGCCTTGTCCACCATCGGCGACCAATACATGTTTTCGAAAAGGAACTTCCTGAAATCGCGCATGATCTCGCGCATTTCCGGGCTGTAGGACAGCACGCGTTCGGGGCAGCGCATGACCTCGGCGGGCGACTGCGGGCGGTAGCGCTCGACCTGGGCCTCGCTGTGGCGGAGCACGTCCTCGACCTGCATGTCGAGCAGGGCGCGGATGCCGGCGGCCATGCGATGGGCCTCGGGCAGGTCGCCGTAGTGCCGGCGCGCGCGCGCGGCCGCGCGGCGCCAGGCCACGGTGGCGAGGAGCTGCGCCTCGGCCAGCAGCCCCGCGTCGAGCCCGTCGTCCACGTCGTGCGCGCTGTAGGTCATGTCGTCGGCGACGTCGGCGATCTGGGCCTCGAGGTACTGGTGCGGTCCGATCGGATGGCCCTCGACCTGGAATCCGGGGATGGCCGCCTGGTGCTTGTAAAGGCCGGCGCGGACCTCCCAGGTGAGGTTGAGCCCGGGATGGCCGGGGTAGCTGAGCTCCAGTTCCTCGACCCATCGCACGCTCTGGAGGTTGTGGTCGAACCCGCCGTGGTCGGCCATCAGCTCGTTCAGCGCCTCCTCGCCGGCGTGGCCGAAGGGGCTGTGCCCGATGTCGTGGGCGAGGGCGATGGCCTCGGTCAGGTCCGCGTTCGCGCCGAGCGCGCGGGCGAGGGTGCGCCCGACGGCGGTCATTTCGAGCGTGTGGGTCAGCCGGGTCCGGTAGTGGTCCGCGGTGCCGTTGATGAAGACCTGCGTCTTGTATTCGAGGCGCCTGAAACAACGGCTGTGCAGGATGCGGTCCCGGTCCCGCTGGAAGGCCCCGCGGTGTTCGTGGGAGGGCTCGGGGTGCTTGCGGCCCCGCGTCTGCGCGCCGCGGGCGGCGTAGGGGGCGAGGGTCTGTTCCTCCAGCGCCTCCGTTTCTTTTCTCGATCGAAGCATGCCCGACATCATAGAGTCTCGGGCTGGAGCCGCAACGACGGACCGCGGGAATGCATGAAAAAACGCTGAAGCGGGAAACGGTCTTTTCGGGCCGTCTGGTCAAGGTGGAGACGCTGGAGGTCGAGCTGGAGACCGGCGCCCGCGCCCACCGGGAGCTCGTCCGCCACCCGGGCGCGGTCTGCGTGCTGCTGCGCGCGCCGGACCGGCGTTTTGCGCTCGTCCGCCAGTTCCGTGTCGGCGCGCAAAAACAGATGCTGGAAGTCGTCGCCGGAATCCTCGACGCCGGCGAGGCGCCCGATGCGGCGGCGCGCCGCGAGGTGCGCGAAGAGACCGGCTTCGTCCTCGCGCGGCTGACCCGCATGGGCGCGCTCTATCCCACGCCGGGCTATGTGGATGAGCGGATCATCTGCTACTATGGCGAGGCGTCAACCGTCGGCGAACGCCAGCTGGATCCCGACGAGCGCGTGGAGGTCGAATGGGTCGAGCAGGAGGAACTGGCCGCCCGGATCCGGCGCGGCGAGATCGAGGACGCCAAGACCCTGGCGGCGTGGGCCCTGTACCAGGCGGGCGCGGCGGGACCGGCATGAGCGCGGGGAATTCCAACGACGGCCTCTGGCGGCGCATCCGGCATTTTTTCGGGCACGACGCGTGGACCGCGGAGCTGTCCTCCGTGTCCGGCCTGCGGCGTCTCACGATCCGGCTGCTCCGCGTGGCCCAGTTGGTCGGCCGCGGGTTCCGCGAGGACGACCTCGCGGTGCACGCCGCCGCGCTGACGTTCTCCACGCTGGTTTCGCTCGTGCCGCTGCTGACCCTCGGCTTTGCCATGTTGAAGGGCTTCGGGGGCGGGGAGGAGGCGTCGGCGCGCCTCGCCGAGGCGATGGCCTCGATGCCGCCGCAATTTCAGGCCTTCGTGGCCTCGATGATTGATATCGTGATGCGGGCCAATTTCCGGACGCTCGGCTGGGTCGGCGTCGCGGTGCTCTTCGTGACCGCGGTGCAGGTGCTCGGCAGCATCGAGGCCTCGTTCAACCGCGTGTGGGGCGTCGTGGAGTCGCGCGCGATCTGGCGGAAATTCACCAACTACGTCAGCGTGACGGTCGTCGTCCCGGTCCTGATCATGACGGCCTTCGCCGTCAGCGCCTCGCTCAAGAGCCAGGTGATCGCCGCGCACGTGAGCGAATCGGCGGCGCTGTACCGGGTACTGCTGAAGGCGACCCCGCTGGCGACGGTCTGGTTCGCGCTGGTGCTGCTCTTCATCTTCATGCCCAACACGCACGTGCACCGCCGGACCGCGGCCTTCAGCGCGCTGCTGACCGCGCTGCTCTGGCTCGGCTGGCAGAAAATCTACATCTCCATGCAGGTCGCCCTCTCGCGCTACGACGCGGTCTACGGCACCTTCGCCTCCATCCCGATCTTCCTGCTCTGGCTGTATGTGAGCTGGATGATCATTCTGCTCGGGACCGAAATCGCGTTCGCGATGCAGCACCACGTCACCTACCACCTCGAGCGCGTGGCCGCGCAGGCGAGCGTGACGGCGAAGTTGACGCTCGCCCTCGCCATGGTGCTCGACGCCGCGCGCGCGCTGCGCGGGCAGCGCGCGCCGCTCGCCGTGGGCGGCTACGCCCAGACCCACCGCGCGCCGGTTCGCCTGCTCAACGACCTGGCCGGGCAGTTGTGCCGCGCGGGGCTATTCGCCGAGCGCGCCGACCAGCCCGGCTGCTTCGTCCTCGCGCGCGAGCCCGCTTCCATACGCGTCAAGGATGTGGTGGACCTCATCCTCCGCGAGGGCGCGACGCCGGAGAACCTTGAGGGCGCGCGGCTTGACGCGGCGGTCGCGCGCGCGATGGACGGGTTGGACGCCGGGATCGAACGGGGCCTCGCGGGTCTCTCCGTCGCCGACCTGCTGGACGCCGGCGCCCCGGCCGGCTGAAGGCCCGAGCCTCACCCCTCCAGCCGGAATTCCGGCGGGCGGTCGGCCCCCGGTTCGGGTTCAAGACAGGATGGATCGTCATAGCCGGCCCTGTTCACGCGCGTGGAAACTGCGCGCAGCGCCATCGCCTCCGCCGGGTACGCGGCCAGGCATCGCGCGACGACCTCGATCGGCGCCTCGTGGTCCAGCCAGACGGCGCGCGCGGCGGGCGGCAGGATCACGGGCATCCGGCTGTGAATCGTCCGTATCAGGGCGTTCGGTTCGGTTGTGAGGAGCGTGCAGCTGATGACCTCGCCGCCGCCGGCGGGATCGCGCCATCGGTCCCATAGGCCCGCGAACGTGAACGGCGCGCCGTCCTTCAGGGCGATGAAATACGGCTTCTTGCGCGTCTGGCCGGGCACGGCCGCCCACTCGTAGAAACCGTCGGCGAGCACGAGGCAGCGCTGTCTCCTGAACGGACCGCGGAAGGCCGGTTTCTCCGCGACGGTTTCCGCGCGGGCGTTGAATAGTTTGCCGCTGATGGAGGCGTCCTTCGCCCACGCGGGGATCAGGCCCCATCGGATCCAGCGCACGGCGTCCGGCTCGCAATCGAGCACGGCCGGGACGGCCTGGGTCGGCGCCAGGTTGTAGCGCGGCCCCGGCGAGGGATCGGCGCGCGAGGCGGATACGGCGGCGAGCTGCTGTTTCGCGGACGAAGTGATGACGAGTCGCCCGCACATGGCGCATCACGCGTCGGGCGGCACGCTCCCGCCGATCAGGTCGGCATGGCGCTGCTCGATGGCGGGCCAGTGAATGACGTTCCAGAGGGCGCGCACATATTCGCCCCGCCGGTTCTGATACTTGAGATAGTACGCGTGTTCCCAGACATCCATTCCGAACAACGGCGTGCGCCCGAACATCAGCGGACTGTCCTGGTTCGGCAGTGCCTCGACCAGCAGCTTGCCCTCGCCGTCCACCGAGAGCCAGGCCCACCCGCTGCCGAACACGGAGAGCGCGGCGCGCGTCATCGCGTCCTCGAAGTCGGGGAAACCGCCGAGCTGCTTCCGGATCGCGTCGCCGAGCGCGCCGTGCGGCTCCCCGCCGCCCTGGGGCGAAAGCGAGTTCCAGAACAGCGTATGATTTGAGTGGCCGCCGCCGCTGTTGCGGACCGCCGTTCGGATGTCCTCGGGCAGCGCGTTAAGATCGCGGATGAGTTCCTCCACCGATTTCGACGCCAGGTCCGGATAGGCGGCGATCGCCTTGTTCAGGTTGTTCACGTAGGCGGCGTGGTGCATGCCGTAGTGGAGCTCCATCGTCTGGGTGTCCAAATGCGGCTCCAGCGCCTCGGGCGGGTAGGGCAGCGGGCCGAGCGAGAACGGCTCGGCGGATCCGGGGGACGGGGCGGGCGGCGGCACCAGCGGTGCCCCCTCCTCGGAGTCGGCCCGGGTCACCCATCCGCGCGACACCGCAGCGGCGGCCGTGGCGAGAGTCAGCGTCCGAATGGCCTGTCGTCGGTTCATCATAGCGCGCTCCTTAAATATGGTGCCATCATACATCAGAACCCCGCATTTCCAACGACGGAAATGCGGCGGAAACGCGGGGCAGTAAAGGGGTCACAGTAAAGGGGTCAGTCCGCACATAGTTGCAGAATGAGCGTAAAGGAGACTGTCGGGGTCAGAGGCTGTCAGAGGCTGTCGGGGTCAGACATACACTATACACTATTGACGAGTAGCGTGGGGCGTGGGAAAGTTGCGGCATGCCCAGAAAATCGAGGGTGTTGTTTGAGGGTGCGCTGTACCACGTGACGAGCCGGGGGAATGCGCGGCAGGTGATCTTTCACCAGGACGGGGACCGGGAGCGGTTTCTCGAACAGCTCGGGGAGCGGGCGGGGTCCTTCGGGGTGGTGGTCCATGCCTTCGTGCTGATGGACAACCATTACCACCTGTTGGTGCGGACCCCGCGCGGGAACCTCAACCGGTTCATGCAGTGCCTCAACACAAGCTACGCGCTGTATTATCGGTATAAACACGAACGGCCCGGCCATGTGTTTCAGGGGCGGTACAAGGCGCTGCTGGTCACGGAGGAGGATTATCTGCTGCGGTTGACCCGCTACATCCACCTCAACCCCGTAAAGACAGCGAAGTGGCGGAACACTCCGGCCAATGAGGCGGTACGCCATTTGCGGATGTACCGCTGGAGCAGCTATCCATCGTATGTGGCGGGGCGGGCGGTCTGGCCGTGGCTAAGCCCGGAGGTTTTGGAACAGTATGGGCGGTCGCCCCGGCACGCGGGGGCGCGCTATCGGGCCTATGCGGAGGCGATGGTTTCCGGGGATGATAAGGAGTTGGCGCTGGCCCTGAAATCCGCGGAGGGTGTGATCGGAGCTGAATCATTCGATTCGGAAGGAAAACACGCTTTGCCAATGGCATCGTTTGATTGGGATGCGCTGGATCAGGCGGTGGCAGGGCGATATGGAATCAAACCGAATGAGTTGAGAATGCACGGGCATGTGGTTGGGGCCGCCAAGCGGGTGGCGATGGCGCTGGCCGCGCGCCTCAGCGGCGCGAGCCTGCGCGAAATCGGCGCACGGTACGGCGGGCTGAGCGCGAACGCCGTCAACATGAGCCGCAAGCGACTCCGGCCCGATGAAGACTCCCTCGTGGAACAGGTCGGACAATATCTTCAAAGTGTATAGTGTATGTCTGACCCTTACGACCTCCTTACGACCTACCCTTACGACCTCTTACGACCTCTTACGACCCACCCTTACGACCCTTACGACCCCTTACGACCTCTTTGACCCTTACGATCCTTACGGGCTTATGATTTGGTTTGGCCATGCGAATCGGAATTGACCTGCGGCTGCCCGCCGCCGCGCCCGGCGGCATCAGCCGGTACGCCGTCTGCCTTGTCGAGGCTCTCGCCCGGTGCGATGCGGACAACGAATATATCCTGGTCCAGAATCCGTGGGATACGCTGGATCACATCCCGGCGGGCGCCCAAAACTTCGGGCGCGAAAATGTCGGGACCTATTGTCACCAGGAGGGTGAGCGCCGCCTGTTGGGGCGGGAATTGGAGCGGTTCCGGCTCGACGTTTTCCACAGTCCCGACTTCATCCCGCCGGAGGGCGGGGCGCGGCGCCGTGTCATTACCATCCACGACCTTGCGTTCCTGCACGCCCCGGAGCGCCTCGCGAACGACGCCCGGCGCTATTATGTGGACCAGATCCACGCCGCCGTGGCGGATGCCGGCCGGATCCTCGCGGACAGCGACGCCGTTGCGCTCGACATCGCACGGCGCCTCGATGTATCGCCGCGGCGGATTGTCGTGGCGCACCTGGCGGCGCGCGAGGTGTTTTTCACCCGGCCCCGCATGGAGGACCTGGACGCGGTCCGGACCCGGTTTTCGCTGCCGGCGGAGTTTCTGCTTTTCGTAGGCACCCTGGAGCCGAGGAAGAACATCCCGTTCCTGCTGCAAGCTCACGGAATCATGTCTTGCTCAATGCCGAATCCTCCGCCGCTTGTCCTGGCGGGCATGCGCGGGTGGGTGCTGGAGGAACTTGAGGCCGCGCTGCGAGGGCCTACGGGCGACGTGCGCACGCTCGGCCATGTGGATGAGGATTCTCTGCATGCCCTGTACGCCCTGGCGACCGCTTTCGTGCTGCCGTCCCACTATGAGGGTTTCGGGCTGCCGGTCCTGGAGGCGATGGCCGCCGGATGTCCCGCGGTTGTCAGTTGCCACGGCGCGTTGCCGGAAGTGGCCGGCGCGGCGGGCATCGTCCTGGACACCCGCGATCCGGCGGTCTGGGCGGCTGCCATGACCCGGCTCGCGCGGGACGCCATGTTCCGGGCCGAGCGCGCCGGGGCGAGTCGAACCCGGGCCCGGCAATTTTCATGGCGCGCCACAGCGCGACTGACGCTCGACGCCTACACTGCGGCGCTATCGGACGACGGGCCCGGTTGCACGCGGGGCGCGCAACATGCGGGCTAACCGGCGAACGAGAAGGAATGCGGCAGCAGTTCGCCGAGGGTGAAAGCCCGGTACCTGGCCAGGGCCGCGCGCGGGGCGACCAGCACCACCATTTCCGGCGCGCCGAATTCCGCCAGGACCTGCCGGCACGCCCCGCAGGGGAACGGCATCTGTTTGCCGCCGGCCACAATCGCGATCGCCTTGAATCCGCGACGGCGCGCGGCCACGGCGTGGAAGATCGCGTTGCGCTCGGCGCAGATGGTCAGGCCGTACGATGCGTTCTCGACGTTGCAGCCGGTGACGATCGCGCCGCGCGCGGTCAACAGCGCGGCGCCTACCTGGAATCTGGAATACGGGGCGTGAGCCGCGCGCGATACCGAGGCGGCCGCGCGCAGCAGCTTGAGCGCGGTCGCGCGGTCCAATCTCCGCCTAGATACGCTCACGGGCCACCTCCTTCCAGAAATTCAGCACGACCTGCTTCATTCGCGCCATCGCCTTCCGGGTCGCATCCGTCACCTCTTCGTGGCTCAGGGGATGCGCGCTGATGCCGGCGGCGCAGTTGGTGATGCAGGACAGGCCGGCGACCCGCAGCCCCGCCGCGTTGGCGAGCAGAGACTCCGGCACGGTTGACATGCCCACGGCGTCCGCGCCCAGCGCTCGAAAGGCGCGGATTTCGGCGGGCGACTCGTACGTCGGCCCCGAGTCCGCGAGATAGACGCCGCGCGCGAGTTCCTCCCCCGCATCCCTCCCGGCCAGCGCGAGCAACCGGCGCAACGTCAGGTCGTACACCTCCGATTGGTCGGGAAAGCGCGGGCCCCAGAACGAATCGTGCGGTCCGACCAGCGGGTTGGCCCCGAGCAGATTGATGTGATCTTCGATGATCATCAGCTTGCCCGGAACCAGATCGGCGCGGACGCCGCCGGCGGCGTTGGTCACCAGGACCCCCTTTGCCCCGAAGGACTTCAATAGGAAGACGGGCAGCGCGACCGGCGTCCATCCGACACCCTCATAATAGTGGCGCCGTCCCTGGAAAATCATCGTTTCGATGCCGGATGATTCCGCCAGCACCAGCCGGCCGGCGTGCCCGATGACGCCGGTGCGCCCGAGGCCGGGAATCTCCTCATAAGAAAGGGATGCCGCGACGTTGAACGAATCCACCACCTCGCTCCAGCCGGAGCCCAGGATCAAGCCCATCTCCGGCTGGGCCTTGGGCCAGCGTCCCCGCACGAACGCCAGAGCTTCATCCAGAATTTTACGGTCCATCATGGCTCAACCTCCGATACGCTCCAGGATCAGGCGGGGCGCGCGCGGTCTGGTTTTGCCGACCGCGAACGCCTGTTCCAGCCATTCGCGCGCTTGCGCGAGCCGGCCTTCGTCGTTCGCATGCACCACCAGCAATGCTTCGCCCCTCTTCACGGGCTCGCCGACTTTCCTGATCTGCGAAACGCCCACCGCGAAGTCCACCGCTTCGTCCGTGCGCGTGCGCCCCGCTCC
Organism: uncultured Verrucomicrobiota bacterium; assembly: GCA_964388845.1. GTDB lineage: Bacteria > Verrucomicrobiota > Kiritimatiellia > CAIVKH01 > CAIVKH01 > JAMLJG01. The sequence goes on along the minus strand of CAYMCD010000025.1, from coordinate 14,473 downwards.
CAGAACGACGCAGGCCTTGCCGATGGATTCGGCATCGGCGCGCGCGACGTATCCGGAGGCGGGGGCGGGGAAGGGGACGATGTGGCGCGCCCGCGGGAGGCGGGTCGGATCGTCAATGACCCCGACGTCCCCGCCCTGCAGTTCGACCATGCGTCGGAAGGCGCGGAAGGCGGAGCCGTCCGCCAGGGCGGCTTCCAGTTGCTTGCGCGCCGCGGCGCGGGATTTGGCCGCCTTGCCCAGGAGCATCATTTCCACGGCGAAGGCCAGCGTCAGGTCCGTCAGGTCTCGGGGCCCCCTGTTCCGCAGCGTTTCGATGGATTCGACGACCTCCAGCGCATTGCCCGCCGTGCGCCCGAGCGGCTGGTTCATGTCCGTGATGAGGGCCGAGATGCCCTTGCCCATGGTCTTGCCGACGCGGACCATGCTGAGGGCCAGCGCGCGCGCGTCCTTCGTGGTCCGCATGAAGGCGCCCCGTCCGCACTTTACGTCGAGGACCAGCGCGTCAATGCCCTCCGCCAGTTTCTTGCACATGATGCTGGCGGTGATGAGCGGAATGGAGGCGACCGTGCCCGTCACGTCGCGCAGCGCGTACAGTTTCTTGTCGGCGGGGGCGAGCTGCTTGGTCTGGCCGATGATCGAACAGCCGACCTGTCGGATCACCGCGATGAATTCGGCGTCGGTCAGGCTGGTTCGGTAGCCCGGGATGGACTCGAGCTTGTCCAGCGTTCCCCCGGTGATGCCGAGTCCGCGCCCCGAGATCATCGGCACCGCAAGCCCGCAGCAGGCGACGAGCGGAGCGAGCACGAGGGAGACCTTGTCGCCGATGCCGCCGGTGGAGTGCTTGTCCACCTTGGGCTTCTTGATGGAGCGCGTGTCCACAAGGTCGCCGGATCGCATCATGGCGTCGGTCAGGATGGCGACCTCCGCCGGATTCATGCCGCGGAGAAAGATGGCCATCGCCATCGCGGACATCTGGTAGTCCGGGAGTTCGCCCCGTGCGTAGGCGCCGATGAAGGATCGGATTTCCTCCTCGGTCAGCGCATGGCCGTCCCGTTTCTTTTCGATGATCCATTGCGGTAGCATGTCGTCTGTTCCTTGTCTCGTTGTCCCGTCCATCGCCCTGGGCGTCGCCCGGGTCGCGCCCGCCGGAGTGCGCGCCACCAGGCCGCCACAAGTCACCGCCCGCCTCGCGATCAAAGAAACGGAACGCCGCGCGGCATCGGATCGAGCCCGAAATGCGAGGCGACGGACTGGGCGATGTCGAAAAAGCCGTTCCGTATGCCGAGCGATGCGCCCTGGCGCCCCGGTTGATAAACCAGCAGCGGAACGATCTCCCGGGTGTGATCGCTGCCCTTGAACGTCGGGTCATTGCCGTGGTCGGCGGTGATGATCAGCGTGTCGCTCGTCGTAAGCGACGGGAGAAACGACGCGAGCCATGCGTCGGTCTGGACGAGGCATTCGGCATAGCCCCGGGGATCCCGCCGGTGCCCGTACAGCATGTCGAAATCAATGAAGTTCGCGAAGAGGAATCCGCGCTTCATCTCCGACGCGAACCGCTCCAGCGCCTGCTGGGAGGAGCGGTTGTTTCCGGTGTGGTCCGAATGCGCGATGCCGCGGTGCGCGAAAATATCCTCGATCTTGCCCACGGCATAGACCGGGATGCCGGTGGCCTGCAGCCGCTCGAGGAGGGTGGGCTCGTCGGTCTTGTAGGCGAAATCCCGCCGGTCCTCGGTGCGCTTGAACGAACCGGGCCGGCCCCGGAACGGGCGCGCGATCACCCGGCCGACGCGATACGGATCGCAGAGCCCTCGGGCGATCTCGCACGCGCGGTACAGTTCGGCGATCGGGACGGCATCCATGTTCGCGGCGATCTGGAAAACCGAGTCCGCGCTCGTGTACACGATCCATTTCCCGTCCCGCGTCGCCTCCGCGCCCAGTTCCTCGATAATGCCCGTGCCGCTGGCGGACTTGTTGCCGATGGCCTTCCGGCCCGTCTCCCGTTCGAGCGTCTCCAGCATCCCGGCCGGAAAAGAGGGCGGGCCCGGTGGAAAAAGGTGGAAACCCGGCTGAAGCAGAAGCCCCGCGATTTCCCAATGGCCGGTGATGGTGTCCTTGCCTTCCGACAATTCACGCATGGCGCCGTAACTCGCCATCGGCGACTCCGCCGGCGGCACGCCCTTGATCGGCAGCGGGTTCTCCGCCAGAGCGGGAATGTTGCCCAGGCCCAGTTTTTCCAGGGTGGGCAGCCGAAGCCCGCCCACCGCCTCCGCGACGTGCGGCAGCGAGGCGGCGCCCCGGTCCCCGTAGTCCGCGGCATCTGGCGCATGGCCGATGCCGACGGAATCCAGCACGATGAGAAACACACGCATGGGCCGGCCTATCCGTGGTCCGCGGGGCAGTGAATCTCGTCAACGATGCCGACGATGACGGACCGGACCGGCGCCTCGGGCGCGTTCATGACCTGGCGGGCCCCGTTGCCTTCATCCAGCACCAACACCGTTTCCCCGACGCCCGCGCCAACGGTGTCCACCGCGATCACGTAGTCGGACGCCGGTTGCCCGGCAGCGTCCGTTTTCACCACGACCAACAGCTTTTTCGCATCATACCAGGGATGGTTGATGGTCGAATCAATCGAGCCGATGACGCGTCCGGTAAACATGTCCAGTCCATCGGAGTGGTGGAGCGGTGGAGAGGCGGGGCGTCCGATCTACCCCATGCTCCATCACTCCTTCACTCCGCCCCTCCTACGGTTTTTCGACGTTCAAATTGTCCACAATCCCGATGATGGCGTGGTCCACGGGCACGAAACTCGGATCCAGCGCCATCGCCGCCTCGCGCCCGCCCTCGTAATAGACGAGTTCCCCGGGCCCGGCCATGCGCGTGGCGTCCGCGGCGACCAGGGTTTTTCCCTTCGGCCGGCCTTCCCTGTCCAGCGGCTGGACGAGCAAGAACGGGACGCCCGCGAGGCCCTCATACACCACCGTCGCGACGACCATCCCCGTGACGCGCCCGAGCAGCATCAGATGACCTCGCCTTCCAGTTCGAGCGCCGGGCCGCCGTCGAACAGGCTGTGCGCCGCCGTGCGCGCCTGCATGGCCTCGTGCGGCGCGGACAATACCTGGTAGTTCACCTGCTTGCCTGCCGCCGTGAGGAAGCCCGTGACGATGTCCATGGCCGCCTCGATATCGTGCAACTCGCCCTGGTACAGGCTCAATCCCTTGCCCGAGAGGCCGTCGTCGGCGAGGCGCAGTTCGGCCAGTTCGACCGGGGTGCCTTTCAGCGCGAGCTCCGCCGCGCGCACGTTGCACGCAACGGTTTCGGTTTCGACGACGGCGATGGAGCCCGACGCAACGGCCCGGCGCTGGCCGAGGATCGCGTCGTGCAACCGCGGGTGGATATCCGCCAGCAGGACGGAATCCAGCACGTGGTCCCCGCCCCAGAAGAGGCCCTCGTCGAAAGATTCCTCGACCGACGCCGTGGTGCCGCCGATCACGGTCAGGTACCGGCCGCGGCTGATCGTGCCGCAGCGGATATACGCGATGGGCGCCTTTTTCAGCATTTTATCCGTGGCGAACATCCCCCGCGCGATCTCCGCGAATTCGACCACGGCCATGGCCGGGTACTTCTTCATCACGTGATCCTGAAATGATCCACGAGTACGCAACGGCGCCAGCGTGAAAAGGTGCGGGGTCCGGTCAGGCCCTCGCCGGTGGGACTCGCGATCGTGAAGGACGTGAACCCTTCGCCGTCGAGGCCCAGTCCGGCCTGCGATCGGCCGTTCTTCACGAAGATACTGCAGTTGCACTCCTTCGCCATCCGGTGCAGCTTGTCAATATTGCGCGAGTGCATGATCGCCGTGTGGCGGTTCCCGCCCTCGGTCTGGATCGCAAGGTCAATGGCATAATCGCAGCTCGGCACGCGGCAGACCGGCAGGATCGGCATCATCTGCTCCGTCCAGAGCAGCGGATGGTTCTCGTCCACCTCGACGATGCCCAGCCGGCAGGTGCTCGGCACGCTGATGCCGAGTTTGCCCAGGATGACATCGGCGTTCTTTCCGATGAGATCCCGGTTGATGTGCGCCTCCTTGCGCGGGCCGTGCGTCTCCGTGAAAATCAGCTTCTCCAGCGCGCCCAGGCGCGCCTTGTCAATGAGGACCGCGTTGTTCTGCTGCATCGCCTTGAGGAGATCGTCGGCGACCCTGTCCACCACGAGCACCTGCTTCTCGTCGGCGCAGATGATGTTGTTGTCCGTCGAGGCGCCCAGCACGATGTCGCGCCCCGCCTTGGCGATGTCGGCGGTCTCGTCCACCACGACGGGCGGATTGCCGGGTCCCGCGCAGATCGCGCGCTTTCCGGACGTCATCGCGGCCTTGACCACCGCGCCGCCGCCCGTGACGACCACGAGGCGGATGTTCGGGTGCTTCATCGTCTGGCCCGCGCTCTCGATGGTCGGATTGGATACGCAGGTCACGACATTGCGCGGGCCGCCGTGGGCCAGGATCGTCTTGTTCAGCAGCGCGACGGTCTGCATGGAACAGTTTTTCGCCGTCGGGTGGACGTTGAACACCACGGTGTTCCCCGCGGCGATCATCCCGATGGTGTTGCAAATGATCGTCGAGGTCGGATTTGTGCACGGCGTAATCGCCCCGATGACGCCGAACGGCGCGGGCTCCAGCAGCGTGAGCCCGTGGTCGCCGGTGATGGCTTCCGGGGCCAGGTGTTCAATGCCGGGGGTCTTCTCGGTCACGAGGATATTCTTCGTGATCTTGTCCTCGAACCGGCCCAGTCCGGTCTCCTCGTGCGCCGCTTTGGCCAGCACCGCCGCGTTCTCCAGCATCACGCCGCGGATCGCGGCGATGATCTGCGCCCGCTTCTTCAGCGGCAGAGCGACGAACACCGGTTGCGCCTCGCGCGCGGCCTTCACCGCTTCGTCCACCGTGGGGTGGATGCCCAGGTCGCGGTCCGCGGCCGGGGCGGCGGCGGCGGGCGCGGCGCCGGCCGGGCGCGGATCCAGGTCCGCGACGATGCGCCGGGCGATCGCATCAATGTCGGAATCGGTGAGGCGTGCCATGGTGGGGTGGGGGGCGGGTCGTTTTTCTCCGGGATAAGGTCAGCCGGCCGCACCTCCCGCGGGGGCCGTCCTCCGCCACTCGCGGCGGCGCGTGTTTGGTGAATTTCACGTCGCCGTCCACGTCCCAGGTGTCCACGATGGCCATGATGACGGCGTCCACGGGGCGCTTGTCGGTTTGCTGCGTCTGGCGCGCCGAGCTGCCGGACGCGATGAGCACGACCTCATCCACCCCCGCGCCCACGGCATCCGCCGCGACCAGCGTCGCGCCCGACTCGCGCCCCGCGTCGTCCAGCGCGCGCGCCAGCATGAGCCGGAGGCCGTTCAGGCTCGGCTCCTTGCGGGTGGCGACTACCGTTCCGACGATTCGGGCAAGCTGCATGGTTCAAGAATGCCGAATGACCAGATCCGAATGACGAAACGGGTTGTCCGCTCGCCATCCGGCGTCGGTCATTCGTCCTTTCCCTACTTCTTCGCCTTTGCCTCGGCCTGGCGGCCCAGCGGCATCACGGTGTCCACATTGCTGTGGGGACGCGCAATGACGTGGACGGCCACGACTTCACCCACGCGGCCGGCGGCCACCTGGGCGGCATCGCAGGCGGCCTTCACCGCCGCCACGTCGCCGCGCACAATCACGCTCACGTAACCGCCGCCCGTCTTTTCGAAGGAAACGAGCTCGACCTTGGCGGCCTTGACCGCCGCGTCCGCCGCTTCCACCACGGCCGGAAACGACCGCGTCTCAATCATGCCCAGTGCTTCTGCCATGTTCGTATCTCCCTATTTGTCTGCAAATCCCGATGCCCACTTCCCACCAACCAACGCCCGATCCCCATTCGCCTTACCCGCCCCGCCCGCCCTTCTCCTCGCGGCCCGAAATGACCTCCAGCGCCTGCTCGGCGGCCCGGTAGCCCACGTCAATGTCGCGCTCCTCGCCGCCGAGGTAGATGCGGCCGAAGCTGCCCACCGCGCGCACCTCCAGGATGTTGATGTCCGCGGCCTTCTCCGCCTCGTTCGCGGCAATCGCGGCATAGCCCGCCGGGGCGCACTCCATGACGTAAAGCGAATGGCCGGGCAGGATCATGTTGCCGTGGCGCATGCGGTTGATCAATTGCGTGTGGTAATCCGAGATGTTGCGGATGACCTGGCTCGTGAGCAGCTTCGGCTTGATGCGATCCTCCTCCTTCAGCTCGAGCGCCTCCAGGATCGCGCGCCCCGCCTGCCGCACGTCCGCCTGCGAGGGCGAGTGCAACTCCAGCATCCCGTACAGGCGCTCGACAATCATCATGCCCGGCGTGACGTTCACCGCCTTCAGCGCGACGTCCGTGACGCGGTTGATCTCCATGCCCGGCGCGATCTCGATGAATAGCGACGCCTGGTGCGGGGTGGGCAGGAAACCCTGCGCCACCGTCCCGAGGAACGACGCGAGCTGCGGCTGCAGACTGTCAATGAACGAGTAGCAACGTAATTCCGCCATGGTCGTCTCTCCTTATGCTGTGCCGGCCGCGCGGTGCGCCCCGGCTAATAGCCCTTGCCGGCGGGCGCCTGCGCGACCCCGGTCGCCGCCTCCTCCATGATCTTCACACTGTTCGAACAGCCGATGCGGGTCGCGCCCGCGTTCACCATCTTCACGACGTCGGCGTAGGTGCGGATTCCGCCGGACGCCTTCACCCCGAGCTTGCGGGGCGCGACAACGCGCGCCATCGCCGCGATGTCGTCCGCCGTCGCGCCGCCGGTCGAGAACCCGGTCGAGGTCTTCACGAAATCGGCCCCGGCCCGCATGCTGATCAGGCAGGCGCGCTCCTTCTCCTCCTGGCTCAGCAGCGAGGTCTCCAGGATCACCTTGCACAGCGCGCGGCTCTCCTTGCAGCTCTCGACCACTCCGCGGATGTCCCGCAGGACCGTCGCGTCGTCCCTCGCCTTCAGCGCGCCGATGTTGATCACCATGTCAATCTCGCCCGCGCCGTCGCGCAACGCCTTGCGCGTCTCCAGCGCCTTGATCTGCGGCTCCATCGCGCCGAGCGGGAACCCCACCACCGCGCACACCTTCACCCGCGAGTCGCGCAATAGCGCCTTCGCCTGCTTCACGTGGGATGAATTGACGCACACGGACCAGAAACCGTGCCGCTTCGCGTCGGCGCAGAGCTTCTCGACATCGGCCGGCGTGGCGTCGGGCTTCAGCAGGGTGTGATCAATCAGCTTCGCCACCTGTTCCGCCGACAGCGGGCGAGCCATGCCGCCCGAGGGTCCGGACGTCCCCATCAGCTGCTTCACCCGCTCGGCTATCCGCTGAACATCTTCCGGCGACAAATCGCTTCCGCCCGTGGACATGGATCGCCCTTCCACTTCCTTGATCAGTTTGACGCGGGCCATGTGCCGGTCCGCGATACAGTCGGTTGTTAGGAATATGTTAGCGATTTGTTTGGCCGCCGCAAGGTCAATCTGCCCGGCGCCCAGCGATAACACGTTGGCATTGTTGTGCTCGCGCGCATTCCGGGCCAGCGCCTCGCTATAGCAGGCGGCCGCGAGCACGCCGCGCACTTTGTTCGCCGTCATCGCCGATCCGATTCCCGCCCCGTCAATCACGATTCCTATATCCGCCGCTCCGGTTGATATCTGCGCGGCGACTGCGTAGGCGAATCGGGGATAGTCAGCCGGTTCCTTGCTGTTCGTGCCCACGTCGGTCACCGCGTGGCCCAGCGATTGAAGGTGGGGAATCAGCTGTTGCTTGAGCTCGTATCCGCCGTGATCCGACCCGATCGCAATCTTGAGTGTAGGTTTCATGCAGCTTGTCGCGTGACGAACGCGACCACTCTGCCGCCGCCCCCGCCGCGATGCAATGGAAATCTCCAACGCCGCGGCCAGGCAGGATTGAAATTCGCGTTCAATCCGCGTTCAGCGGCGCAGGCCGGCGAAATAGGGGCACAGATCCGTCAGCGGGCATTCGCCGCATTTGGGCGCGCGCGCCGTGCAGGTGTAGCGCCCGTGCAGCGTCAGCGCGTGCGACCAGTCGGTCCAGTCCTCCGTCGGAAGAAGGGCCCGCAGCTCCAGCTCGATTTTTGTCGCGTCGTCCAGGGCCGAAAAGCCCAGTCGCTGGTTGACCCGGATCTGGTGCGTGTCAATGATCAGGCCCGGCTCGCCGAAGGCGTCCGCCATCAACAGGTTCGCCGTCTTGCGCCCGATCCCTGGCAGGGCCACCAGCGCCTCGAAGTCGCGCGGCACCGCGCCGCCGTGCCGCTCGACAAGCGCCGCGCCGAGCGCGCGGATGTTCCGGGCCTTGTTGCGGAAAAACCCCGTCGGCCTGACCAGCGCCTCCAACTCCGCCGGGTCGGCCCCGGCATAGTCGCGGGCCGCCCGGTATCGCGCGAAGAGCGCGGGCGTGACCGCGTTGACGCGCTTGTCCGTGCACTGCGCGGCGAGGATCGCCGCGACCGCGAGCTCCAGCGGCGTCGAAAAATCGAGCTCGCAGCGCAGGTCGGGGATGTGGCGGCGCAGGCGGTCGAGCACCTCGGCGGCGCGGCGGCGTTTCGCGGATGGGTCGGGCGCGCGGGTCATTTTTACAGGGACTGTAATGGACAGACGTTGGAAGGCGCCGGGCGCATTTTTTACAGACGTTGGAACTTCCTATTGTTCAGGCGCCGGCGGGTTTCGCGTGGACGGGGTCGGAGGTCGGCGAGACGGCGTGCAGCGCGAGTTCCGGGTGTTTCTGGGCGAAGTAGTCGAGGCTCCACTTCTCGGGGAAGAGGATGACCAGCTCGCCTTCGATGTCCTCGGCGAGCGCGACGCCGGCGCCGAGGTATTCGGATTCCAGCGCGGCGCGGTCCACGCCGAGGTCGAACCAGCGAATCTGCGTGTAGGGCGCCGGCTCGAGGCGGGTGTCCGCGCCGTATTCGTTTTGCAGCCGGTAGACAAGCACCTCGAACTGGAGCTGGCCGACGGCGCCGAGCAGGACCGCGCTGGTGACGGCGTTCAGCGGGCGGAACTGCTGGATGACGCCCTCCGCGAGCATCTGGTCGAGCCCCTGCTTGAACTGCTTGGACTTCGAGGGATTCGGATTGGACAGCGTGGCGAAGGCCTCCGGCGGGAAGCGCGGGATCTCGCGGTAGTGCAGGCCGGGCTCGGCGGTCAGCGTGTCGCCGATGCGGAACGAGCGGTGCGCGACGAGGCCGACGATGTCGCCCGGGAACGCGGTTTCGATGCTCTCGCGTTCGGCGCCGAACAGTTTCTGCGGATAGGCGAGGCGGATCGGCTTCCCGGATTCCGGGTCGAGCACGGTCATGTCCTTGCTGAAGACGCCGGAACAGACGCGGATGAACGCGATGGTGTCGCGGTGGCGCGGATTCATGTTGGCCTGCACCTTGAAGACGAAGGCGGAGAAGGCGGGATGGTCCGGGGACACCGGCGCGCCGTTCGAGGGGCGGGGGGCCGGCGGCGCGCCGTAACGGACGAAGTAGTCGAGCAGCAATTGGACGCCGAAATTCGTCATCGCGCTGCCGAAGAAGACCGGGGTGATCCGTCCGGCCATGACGGCGTCCCGGTCGAACTGCTCGCCCGCGACGGTGAGCATCTCGATTTCCTGGCGCCAGGCCTCGTAGAGTCCCGGATCCACGGACCCGCGCAGGCCCGGGTCGTCCGGTCCGCCGACGGTAAAGGGCGCGCGGTAGGCGCCGCCGACCGTGCGCTCGAAGAGGAACAGCTGGTGCGCGAGCCGGTCGTAGACCCCGCGGAAGTCCTGCCCGCTGCCCAGGGACCAGGTGACGGGGAAGGCGCCGATGCCCAGCACCTTTTCGAGTTCGTCGAGCAACGCGAGGCCGTCCTGGGCCGGGCGGTCCATCTTGTTGATGAACGTGAAGATCGGAATGTGGCGCAAGCGGCAGATCTCGAAGAGCTTCTTCGTGCGCTCCTCGATGCCCTTGGCCGCGTCAATCACCATGACAACGCTGTCCACCGCGGTGAGGACGCGGTAGGTGTCCTCGCTGAAGTCCTTGTGGCCGGGCGTGTCGAGCAGGTTGATGCAATAGCCCCCGTACTCGAATTGCAGCACGGTGGAGGTGATCGAAATGCCGCGCTCTTTTTCGAGCTCCATCCAGTCGGAGGTGGCGGCGCGCTGGTTTTTGCGCGCGCGGACGGATCCGGCGAGGTGCAGCGCGCCGCCGTAGAGCAGGAGTTTCTCGGTGAGGGTCGTCTTGCCCGCGTCGGGATGCGAGATGATGGCGAAGGTGCGTCGGCGGGCGATCTCTTCCGGGAGGGGGCGGGGATTCATGGGCAGGCGCGCAGGATATGGCCCGGCGCTCAGCGCGCGTCAAGGACATCCCGCAGCAGGGAGAAGAGCGCCGCCGGCTTGAAGGGCTTCTGGATGAAGTTCCGGCCTGGCTTGATGTCCGTATTCCCCTCGAGCGCGTCCTGCGTGTAGCCGGACATGTACAGGACCTTGAGGGCGGGATACCGGCCGCGGAGCCGGTCCACCAGGGCCGGGCCCCCGATGTGCGGCATGACGACGTCCGTGAGGAGCGCCTGGAACGTGTTGCCCTGTTCGTCCATGATGTCCAGGGCCTCCCGTCCGTCGTTGGCCGTGACGACGGTGTAGCCCTGTTGCGTGAGCATGCGGGCGGTGAGTTGCCGGACCAGGTCCTCGTCCTCGACCAGCAGGATCCGTTCGTCGCCGCGCGCGGCATCCGCGGGGACCGGCGGGCGCCGCGCGGCCTCGCGGCCGTTGATGCGCGGCAGGTAGATCGAGAAGGTGGCGCCCTGGCCCGGCGCGGATTCCACGAGGATGTGGCCGCCACTCTGGCGGACGATCCCATACACCATCGAGAGGCCGAGCCCGGTGCCTTTTCCGACGTCCTTGGTCGTGAAGAACGGCTCGAACAGGTGCTCCTTGATCGAGTCGTCCATGCCCTTTCCGTTGTCGCTCACCTCGAGCAGGACATAGGCGCCCGCGTCCACGGAGAAGGGGTCCCGCGCGATCCTCTGGATCAGATCCACCCGCGACGTGCGGAGCGTGAGCCGCCCGCCCCGGGGCATCGCGTCGCGGGCGTTGACCGCGAGGTTGATGATCATCTGTTCCATCTGCCCGGCGTCCACGCGGACGAGTCCGGGGTCCGGATCGAGCTCGGTGAGGAGTTCGATGTCCTCGCCGATCAGCCGGCGCAGCATCTTCTGGAGGTCGAGCACGATGGTGTTGAGGTTGAACAGGCGGGGCTCGAGGACTTGTTTGCGGCTGAAGGCCAGCAATTGCCGCGTGAGCGCGTGGGCGCGATCCGTGGCCTTGATGATCTCCTCCGCTTCGTGTTTCGACTCGGGCGGCAGTTCCTCGGAAATGAGTTCGGCATAGCCGCTGATGGCGGTCAGCAGGTTGTTGAAGTCGTGCGCCACCCCGCCGGCCAGCCGCCCGACCGCCTCCATTTTCTGGGAATGCCGCAACTGCTCCTCGCTGCGCCGGAGGGCCTCCTCGGTCTTCCGGCGCTCCGTGATGTCGCGCGCGGTGATGACGTAGTCGCGCTGGCCGCCGCGGCTTTCGAGGACCTTGCCCGCGCTCTCGAACACGCGCCAGGATCCGTCGCTGTGCTTCAGCCGGAATTCCGCCATCCGGACCATGTTGGGCTTCGCCAGCAGGACCTTGCGCACCTGCATCAGGTTGAACGCGTCGTCCGGGTGCAGCAAGAGGGCGACGCTCCGGCCGGTCAGATCGGACGGTTTGTAGCCGAGGGCGCGCTCGGCCGCGGGGCTCAAGTAGGTGAGGAGTCCGTGCGCGTCAACGATGGCGATGATGTCCGACACGTTCTCGATCAGGGAGCGATAGTGCTCCTCTCTCGCGCGCAGGCGGTCCTCCGCGCCGCGCCGGACAATGGCGGCGCCGATGGAGCTGGCCACCGCTTTCAGCAGGTCCTCGTCGCTGACGTTCCACTTCCGCTCCAGCCGTCCGTCGTCAAAGCCGGCCACGCCCCAGAACCGTTCTCCGCTCATGACGGGGACGAGCAGGACGCTGCGCAACTCCTGGCCGCCGGCTTTGCGGGGGAGCAGGTCGAGGACGCGCCCGCTGATCGGCTGGCCCGCCGACAGGATTTCGTGCCAGCGCGGGAGCAGTTCGTCGTAGGAGATGTCCCGCGGCGGGGCCGGCGCCCCATCGGCCTGGCGCGTCCAGAGAATCCTCGGCTGCAGGCTCAGGCGCTGGCTGCCGACCTCGATGACATTCTCGAAGAGGCAGGCGCGCTCGACGTCGGCCGCCTCGCCGAGGACGGCCATCGCCTGCCGGAGGGACTGCTCCAGTTCCGACGAAGACAGCAGCACCTGTGTGGCCTGCGCCACTCCGCGAAGCAGGCGGTCGCGCGCGCGCACGAGACGGGCGGACTCCTCGCGGGTGACGAGCACACCCAGGCTCCCCGCCATGGCGCCGATCAGGGCCATTTCGTTCGCGGACCAGAGGCGGTCGTTTTGCGTGTCGTCGAAGCTGAGGAATCCCCAGAGTCCGCTGCTGGTCGGGATCGGGACCCGGAGGAAGGATCGGATGCGTTGGGCGAGCAAAGGCAACCGCTCGTCCTCCGGCATGTCGGCCGCCAGCCCGCTATGGGGCTTGCCCGCATGGAGCGCATGGTAGAGCCGGCCCTGCCGGAACGCCGGCGACTCGTACCCGGCGGCCGGCTGGCCGAGTTGCGGGGGCAGCCGGTCGTTGCACCACTCGCTGACGCAGGTCGCCTCGAGTTCGCCGCTTTGCGGATCGCCGAGAATCTGGAAGATCGCTGCGCGGTCAACTTCCATGGCCTCCGCCAGCAGCATCAGCATGCCGGGCAGACTCTGGTCAAGGGCTCCTTTCTCCAGCATCGCGTGAGTGGACTGCGCGACGGCATGGAGCAGGCGGTCGCGCTGGCGCAGGCTGTCTTCCCACCGACGCCGGTCGGTGATATCCACGCAGGTCCCGACGAGCCCGGTGAAGCCGCCCGAGGCGTCGAATTGCGGGTTTCCGGTGCAGAACATCCACCGGAACTCGTTGTCCCACCTGCGCAACCGGAATTCCTGCGCGAGGCTCTCGTGGTCCCGGTGCGCGCGGGCGAACGCGCGGCGGGTCGCCTCCAGATCCTCCGGATGCAGGCCGGCCTCCCACCGGTGCTTGAGTTCGGTTTCCCTGTCCTGGCCACGGAAGGCCTGCCAGTGCGCGCTGAAGAAAACGATATCGCCCGAGGCGTCCGACGCCCACAACATCAATGGGGCGTGGTCCAGCAGTTGGAGGGATGAGACGGTTGTTCTGGGTTCCCGTTGGATCATGGCAATACCATTTGGCGCCGTCTGCCGGAGCGGCGACCCCACGGGCGTACAGTCTATCAGGCGCGCGACAGGGCTGCCAAGACCTGATCGTAATCGGGTTCCTGGGCGATTTCGGGCACTTGCTGCGCGTGTAGGACGGTATTGTCGGCGGACAGGACCAGCACCGCGCGGCTCATCAGGCCGGCGAGCGGGCCGTCAACGATTTGCACCCCGAACGTTTTCCCAAAATCGGGCGCCCGCAGGGTGGACAGGTTGATGACGTGGCCGAGCTTCTCCGCGTCGCAGAACCGTTTCTGCGCGAACGGGAGATCCGCCGAGATGTTGATGATGACCGTGTCCGTCCGGTTGCCCGCCTCCGCGTTGAACCGCCGCGCGGACATCTGGCAGATGCCGGTGTCGAGACTCGGGACGATATTCAGGATCTTCTTCTTCCCGGCGAACGAAGCCAGCGTGGAGTCCGAGAGGTCGCCCGCCGTCAGGCGGAAATCCGGACACCGGCTGCCGACGGCCGGCAGGCTGCCGCAGGTATGGATGGGGTTTCCCTTCAGCGTGATAGTTGCCATGTGATTGCTCCTTGGCGCGCAATATACCGCCGATAATCGCTTTCGCAACCGGCCGTCAATCCCGGCTTGCGCGGCCCCGGTCGAATCGCTAGCTTCGGCCTCCGTCCTCCGGAAAAACGCCCTGGAGAGGTGGCCGAGTGGTTTAAGGCGCACGCTTGGAAAGCGTGTGTACCCTAAAACGGTACCGTGGGTTCGAATCCCACCCTCTCCGCCATTTTGAAATTGAGCGATTTTCGGCGACGACCGACCACGGACGCGGAAAGCGGACGTGCAACACAGGATCGGTTTTCGAGCCGAGCGACCGGAAGACTTCCCCCGATGACGCGACGGCGGACATCCCGCTCAGCGGGACCGGGAGGATCGGGAAGAAGCCGGACGGTGCGGGACGTGACGCGACAAACGCCCCGATTTGCTGGGGATTTTCCGAAGTCTGGAAGGCCGAACGTGCGGCAGAGCCGCCGCGAGGCCCGACGGTCACGCCGGACGAATCGCAGGACGCGCTTTCCGAACGCGACGCGGCTTGCGCCGCGAGAGCCTCCCGCTCTCCCGTTTTCTTCTCCAGAATCGCCGCCGCAAAAATCAGG
>CAYMCD010000024.1:0-32113 GCA_964388845.1 uncultured Verrucomicrobiota bacterium | reverse complement strand
TTTGCTCCACCGGCGCAAGGCCGGTGGGGGCCTACAAAATCCGGGGAATGTCCTGTTTTCAAGGCGATTGACGGCGGTACCGCAGCTGGGGTACATTTTTCCTGCACGGGGTTGGACCTCCGACTCCGCTCGAAGGAAACACAGGAGCTGAACATGATCAAGCTGTTGCGCCAACTCAAGACCCGCGGCTTCACGCTCATTGAGCTGCTGGTCGTCATCGCCATCATCGCCATTCTGGCCGCGGTCCTCACGCCGACCGTCACCGACGCGCTGACCCGCGGCAAGATCACGGGCACGCTGGCCAACGGGCGCAGCATCCACCAGGCGCTGTTCGCCAAGGATATTGACGACCCGATCTTCCAGACGGGCAGCCCGTATCCGAAGACGGGCGAGTTCGGCCAGAAATCAACGGCCTACTGGATCAACGTGGTGACCGCCGGCATCATGCGGGTGGACTTCTCGTTCTTCTCCGCGCCCGGGATCCCGCCCGCCAAGGGCACGAACACCGCGCTCTTCACCGAGGCCAACAACGCGTGGTGCATCTCCGCCGATATTTCCGACTCCTCGCTGGACACCACGCCGCTTATTTTCACGCGCAACCTGAACATCAGCTCGCTGGTGAACGCCGACTACGCGGCGCAGCTGACCGAGAATCCCCCGTTCGGCCGCAAGGGACTTCCGGCCGTCCTCAAGGGCGGCAGCGGGCTGGTCTTCAAGCCGGACAACATCAACGCGAATTTCTACACCGGCAGCTCCAACAACCTGGTGTTCCGCCCGTAGCCGGGCCGGTGTCCGTTCTCGCGCGCCGCGGTTCTCTTGACGGGGACCGCGGCGCGCTGCTTAATGCGGGGCGGGCATGTTTATGGAGCCGCGCCGCCCTCGTCTCGTCGCGGACTGGCGGGGCGTGGTCGCCCCGGCTCCAAAGAAGATTGGGCGAGAGAGGCGCCTGCCATGTGTGGTATTGTCGGATATGTCGGTCGCCAGGACGCCGTCCCGCTGCTGATGGACGGCCTGCGCCGCCTGGAGTACCGGGGCTACGACTCCGCCGGTGTGGCCGTGCTCGACTCCTCCGGTGTTTCGCTCCGGCGCGCGGTGGGCCGGCTCGCCGCGCTCGAGGATAAACTGGCGACCGAACCGCTCGCCGGCCGCCCCGGCATCGGGCATACGCGATGGGCGACGCACGGGGCTCCAACGGAAGCCAACGCGCATCCCCACACGGACGACAGCGGCCGGATCGCGGTCGTGCACAACGGCATCATCGAAAACTACGCCGAATTGCGCGCGGAGCTGGAGGCGAAGGGCCACCGTTTCAACTCCCAGACGGACACGGAGGTCGTCCCCCACCTGATCGCGCAGGAACTTTCGCACGGCGCGGGTTCGCTGCTGGAGGCGATCCGCAAATCGCTGCTGCGCGCGCGCGGCGCCTACGCGCTGGGCATCGTGTCGGCGGACGAGCCGGACGCGGTGTACGCGGCGCGCCACGGCAGCCCGCTCATCGTCGGCCTCGGCGACGGCGAATACTTCATCGCCAGCGACGTGCCCGCGATCCTTAACCGCATCCAGAAGGTCATCTACCTCAACGACGGCGAGATTGCCGTGCTGCGCAAGGACGGCGTGCGCCTGTTCAAACTCGACGGGACCGAGGTGAAGCCGGACATCCAGGTGGTCACCTTGCAGGCCGAGGCGGCGGAACGCGCGGGCTTCGAGACGTACATGCTCAAGGAGATCCACGAGCAGCCGCGCGTGCTGCGCAACCTCCTCGAGAAGCACGGGTCGCCCGGCGGCCCTCTCGGGCTCGGCGCCGACTATTTCCGCAAACTCAACCGCATCATGATCGTCGCCTGCGGCACCGCCTACCACGCGGGCATGTACGGGCGGCTGCTGCTGGAGCACTTCACGGGCCTCGCCGTCGAGACCGACCTCGCCAGCGAGTTCCGCTACCGCGACCCGAAGATTGATCCCGGC
This sequence comes from uncultured Verrucomicrobiota bacterium, assembly GCA_964388845.1. Lineage (GTDB taxonomy): Bacteria > Verrucomicrobiota > Kiritimatiellia > CAIVKH01 > CAIVKH01 > JAMLJG01. The sequence continues at coordinate 30,148 of CAYMCD010000024.1, read as the reverse complement.
ACGCTGGTCATTCCGGTTTCCCAGTCGGGCGAAACCGCGGACACGCTCGCGTGCATCCGCATGGCGCGCAGCTGGGGGTGCAAGGTGCTGGCGATCTGCAACGTGCCGGGCAGCTCCGTCGTCCGCGAAAGCGACGCGGTCCTCTTCACCGAGGCCGGCCCCGAGATCGGCGTCGCCTCAACCAAGGCGTACACCGCCCAGCAGATGGCGTTCGCGCTGCTTTCGCTTTTCATCGCGCGGGCGCGCGGCGCGCTGAACGACGCCCAACTCGCGGAGCTGGTGTCGGACCTCCGCAAGGTGCCGGACGCGATCCATCTGGTCGTCTCGCGCAAGGAGGCGATCAAGGCCGTCGCGGACAAGCATCACGACGGGCCGAGCTCGCTCTACCTCGGCCGAAAATTCAATTTCCCGACCGCTCTCGAAGGCGCGCTGAAGAACAAGGAAATCTCCTATCAGCACGCCGAGGGCTATGCGGCGGGCGAAATGAAGCACGGCCCCATCGCGTTGATCAACGAATACCTCCCGGTCGTCTGCATCTGCACGAAGACGCGCGACGAGGTGTACGAGAAGATGATCTCCAACATGAAGGAGGTCGAGGCGCGAAACGGCCGCATCATCGCCGTCGCCACCGAGGGCGACACGCAGGTGAGGACCATCGCGGAGGACATCCTCTATGTCCCGGAAATCCGCGACGAGTTCTCCCCCATCGTCAACGTCGTCGCCCTCCAGCTGCTCGCCTACTACGCCGCCCAGGCCCGCGGGACCGACATAGACAAGCCGAGGAACCTGGCGAAGAGCGTGACGGTGGAATAGGAGGGTGACCGGTGATCAGTGTTCGGTATTCAGTATTCAGTGATCGGTGATCAGAAGTCGGTGATGGGTCATGCCTCCTTATGCAAACAGTTTTCGCGATCCGATCGTTGATCAAAAGACGGGTGAACTTGAACGGGTGATATTCCGTCTATCGTGCGATTTTCCACGCGATGAACGCTATTCGCTGACGGATCAAATCCGGAGGTCGGCACGATCGGTCGGCGCACAGATTGCTGAAGCCTGGGCAAAGCGAAAGTACCCCGCTCATTTTGCCAGCAAACTCACTGACGCGGACGCGGAGCAAATGGAGGTTCATCATTGGGTTGGCGCCGCGGTTCGCGCAGGATATTGGACGCAAACAGAGGCAGATTCCCTCCTTGTAACCTTGGACGAAATTGGGCGTATGCTTGGAGCCATGATCCGACAGGCTGACACCTTTTGTGGAGACTCCAGCACGCTTCGGGAAAATTCGGCCATCTACTTTGCCGCTCCGAACACTGAACACTGAAAACTGTTTACTGACCACTTCCCAAAAATGCGCTTCATCATCAAAGGCCAGCGGCGCCTGTCCGGGACCTTCCGCCCGGTCGGCAACAAGAACGCGGCGTTGCCGATGCTGGCGGCGTGCCTGCTGACGGATGAGGCGGTGACGCTGCGGAATCTGCCGCGCATCGCGGATGTTCAGGTGATGCTGGAGTTGCTGGAGGGCCTCGGGGTGGAAGTGCAGCTCGCGCACGCACAGCGATCCGTCACGCTGCGCGCGGCGCGCGTGCGGCGCGTCCGGTTGGACCGGGAGCTGTGCCGGCGGGTGCGGGCTTCCATTCTGTTCGCCGGGCCGCTCGTGGCGCGGACGGGTCGCGCGAGCATCTTTCCGCCGGGCGGCGATGTCATCGGTCGGCGGCGGGTGGACACCCACCTGGCGGGCCTGCGCGCCATGGGCGTCAAAATCGAGGGCGGCGAGTTCTTTTCCTTCCGCGCCAAACGCCTGCGCGGCGCCTCCCTGCTGCTGGAGGAAGCGAGCGTCACCGCGACGGAGAACCTGCTCATGGCGGCGGCCACGGCCGAGGGCGTGACGACTCTCCACAACGCCGCGTGCGAACCGCATGTGCAGGATCTCGGCGCGCTGCTCGTCAAAATGGGCGCGCGGATTGACGGGCTCGGCACGAACCGCATCCGCGTCGAGGGCGTCGAGCGCCTGCACGGCGCGGTCCACGCCATCGGTCCGGATTACATCGAGGCCGGCAGCTACCTCGCCGCCGCCGCCGTCACGGGGGGCGAACTGACGGTCCACGACTTCGGCGGGGACGAGGCACGGGCCGTGATCGGCCGCGCGTTTTCACGCCTCGGCGTGGCGTGGAAGGCGGAGACCGACGCCGTGCACCAACCCGCGCACCGGAACTTCCGGATCCGCCGCGATCTCGGCGGGGCGATACCGAAGATCGAGGACGGCATTTGGCCCATGTTCCCGTCGGACCTGATGAGCGTCGCGCTGGTGGTGGCCACGCAGGCGCGCGGCTGCGCGTTGTTTTTCGAGAAGCTGTTCGAGAGCCGGATGTATTTCGTGGACCGGTTGATCGAGATGGGCGCGCGGATTGTGCAGTGCGACCCGCACCGCGTGGTGGTGGAGGGACCTGCCCGCCTGCACGGCATCCACATGAGTTCGCCGGACATCCGCGCCGGCATGGCGATGTTGATTGCCGCGCTGGCCGCCCGGGGGACGAGCATCATAGACAGCGCGGAAGTGATTGATCGCGGTTATGAAGACGTCGTCGAGCGGCTTCGCGCGCTCGGGGCGGATGTGGAGAGATGTAACCAGTGATCAGTGACCGGTTACTGGTCACCGGTCACTGGTCACGTTATTTCTATTCCTCAACCGGCGGCGCGTCGGAATCCGGGCCGCGGCGTTCCTTGCGAAACGGGCGGTCGCCGTCCTGGCCGCGGCGCTCCTTCATCTGGCGGCCCAGGTGCTGGCGGAGTTTGCGGGCCACGTCGGCGCCCGCGATGTCGCGGAAGGCCAGCCGTTCGTCTATCACCGCCTTGCGGAGGGCCGTATGCGCCGCGCCGGCGGCCTCGACGGCCTTCATCACGGCCGCGCGGTCCGGATCGTCGCCGCGCATGAGCTGCCGCACTTCCGCCTCGGCGAGCTCGGAGTCAGCGCGAAGTTTGATCATGGTCTTCTCCGCCTCGGCGAACCGCGCCTGCAGGGCTGAGACCTGCTCGGGCGTGAGGCCGAGTTTTTCGACGACCTGGTCGTTTTCCAGGATCGTCGCCAGGTTCGGACCGCCGCCCCGTCCCTGGCGCCCCTGCGGCCCGCCGGCATTGCCGCCGGGTCCGCCGGGCTGCGCGCTCGCCGCAATCGCGGTCGCGCTCAACACCGCCAATACCGCTTTCCATGCCTTCATGATTTCTTCTCCTGTTGGCCGCCTCGCTGAGCGGCGCTTCTGGAGGGAGAACGCGGGAGGGCCGCGCTTTATTGCAGGGGGGCTGCGGCGCGGCGCGATTGGTCCCGCCGCGGCCTATCAGGGCAGGATGCGGTGGACGAAGGCTTCGATCACCGGCCAGTAGGCGGGGGTGTTGTTCCAGCCGGCTTCGTCGTGCGGGCCGGTGAGGGTGAAGAACTGTTTCGGTTCGGCCGCGGCCTCGTAGAGTTTGCGGCCCAGGTCGAACGGGATCAACCGGTCGTCGCTCGAGTGGGCGAAGAGCTTGGGGACGGTGAGTTGCGCCACGCGCCGGTCCGCCTCGTAGCGGTTGCGCGCGATGAGGCGCACGGGCAGCCACGGATACAGGCGCCGGCCGACGTCGGCGACGCTGCTGAAACTCGCCTCGAACACCGCGCCGCGCACCGGTTTGTCCAGGGCGAGCTGCGCGGCGATGGCGCCGCCCAGCGAGGCGCCGTACACGAGGACCGGCGGATTATCGCTGTCCCCGTGGCGCGCGCGGACCACCTCGAACGCGGCGCGCGCATCGCGGTATGTGCCCTTTTCGCCGGGCCGGCCCCGGCTGCGCCCGTAGCCGCGGTAATCGAAGATGAAAACATTCGCCCCGAGTCCCCGCAGATCGCGGCAGAGGCCGACGCGATGGGCGATGTTGAGTCCGTTTCCGTGGCAGTAGAGAATCGTCCCCCGCGCGGCGGGGTGGGGTATCCACCACCCGTGGAGTCGCGTTCCGTCCTCCGCCACGAACTCGACATCCTCATACGCCAGCCCCACATCGGCCGGCGTGGCGTCGAGGATTCGCGAGGGCGCATAAAGGCTGCGCCACTCGAACCAGCGCGCGACCAGCCAGAGGGCGGCCGCCCAGAACACCACGCGAAGAACCAGGGCGACGCTCATGGCAATTCAAAGGGATACGGGCACGGGCAGAGCAGGCGCGCGCCGCCGGACTCCATCACCACGGTGTCCTCGATCCGGATTCCGCCCCATTCCGGATAATACAGACCCGGCTCGATGGTCACCACATGCCCGCGCCGCAGCCGCACGGGCGCCGTGGAGATCGCCGGACTCTCGTGGATGTCGAGTCCGACGCCGTGGCCGGTCCCATGGAAGAATCCGACGGGCGTCCCGCCCCGTGTTTCCGTGGCAAACCCGTCCGCCGCGAGGCGGCGCTGGATTTCGCGGTGGATGCGATCCGCGCGCGCGCCGGGCCGCGCGGCCGCCAGCGCCCATCCGTGGGCGGCGCGCACCGAGCGGTGCATGCGCGCGACCTCCGGGGAGGCCTTTCCCTTTACCACCGTCCTCGTGATATCGCCCCAGTAGCCGGTGTCCGCGTCCCGCGGGAAGATATCCAACACAATCGGTTGCCCCGCCCACAGCGGCCCCTCGCCCCTGTGGTGCGGGTCCGCGGCGTGGCGCCCACAGGCCACGATGGGATCGCTCGCGTGGCAGCCGTGCGCCAGCAGCGTCCGCGCGATGAGCGTCTTGACGGATTCCGAGCTGAGCGCGCGGCCGTCCAGCCGGAGCTCGCCGTTCCGGCCGACGCGCGCGGCGCGGATGGCGCGAAGGGCCTCTTTCATCGCCGCCACCGCCGCGCGCTGAACGCGGGCGATGGCCTCCACTTCATCGGGCCTTTTTATTGCGCGCGCCGGATACAGCGGCTCGTCGGTCACCTCCATGCACACGCCATCCGCTTCGAGCAGGCGCGCCACGCCGAGCGGAAAGAACCCGTTGACCCGCACGCGGCGGACGTTCGCATGTCGCAACAGGCCGCGCGCCCATGCGCCGATCGAGCGGCGATCCGCCGGATCCAATCCCAGCTCCGCCGGCGTCAGCGCGTTCGCGCGCGGTGCTTCGATCCGCGCGCGTCCGACTTCCAACATCGGCACCGCCAGAAACGACCGCGCGCCCGCATCGAGAAAGACCACGGGATCAACGGGTTTAAAGCCGCACGCATAGCGAATATCCGCCTCATTTCCAGGGCCGGCTACGAGGAGGATGCCTGTTGACACATTCTTCTTCTCTCCGCTCTTTTGCCGCGCCCTCAAAAGGAAAACGCGTGGATGCCCTCTTTTCCGGCCATTTATTTGCATTTTTGCCATCGCTTTTTTCACAAACCGCGCGCTAACAGTGAGTTAATTGTTTCCGCTATATGTAGTGGTTTTAAGTCTCTATTAGGCTACGAATGGTATTCCAGTATTTTCTTGGAAAATATTTGTTTTTTCCCTTGTCGCATTTTTTGCCTCGAACTAGCGTGCAAGCCGTCGCAGGCAAGAAGCAGAACGCGCGGGGCTGTTGATAAGCTGTTGACAGTGTGGTTTTCGGGTAGAGCTCGTTTGATAGCCCGGTCCTGAAATTGTTGATTTTATTGGTTTTTCTGCGCCAAGCGACGCGGTCGGGAGCCACGGGGGTTCCTTCTTTCGGGAGTACGATTGTGGTTGAGAGCAGCGCAGAAGAGGTCTGGGCGAAGGCGTGCAAGCATTTGAGGAGCGCCCTTTCTAAGGACGTATTCGATCGGTGGATCGCCGTCATCGAATGCGGGGCGATCTCCGGCGACGCCCTCACGTTGTCGGTCCAGAATAATTTCTACCAGAGCTGGCTCGAGGAAAATTATCTCCCCTTGATCAAGGACGCCGTCGCGCTGGCGCACGGCGCGCCGATGGCCATTTCGTTTGCCGTATCGCGCGCCGCGCACGCGCCGGCGGCGCCGGCCGAAAGCGAGCCGGTCCGTCCGCCCGAGCGCGAAAAACCGGGGCCGCCGCCGGCCCGGCAGCAGCTCAATCCGAAATACACGTTTGATTCCTTCGTCGTGGGCCCGTCCAACAGTTTTCCGCACGCCGCTTCGCTTGCGGTCGCCCAGTCGCCGGGGCGCGCGTACAATCCGCTCTTCCTGTACGGAGGCGTCGGCCTCGGCAAGACCCACCTGATGCAGGCGATCGGCCAATCGGTCTCGACGGCCGGCAAGACCGCGGTGAGTTATGTGTCCTGCGAGGCGTTCACCAACGAGTACATTGACGCCCTGCAGAAAAAAGCCCTCGTCCAGTTCCGGAAGAAATACCGGACGATGGACGTGCTGTTGATTGACGACATCCAGTTCCTCGGCGGAAAGGAGCGGATGCAGGAGGAATTTTTCCACACCTTCAACGCGTTGTTCGACAGCCACAAGCAGATCGTCATGACCTGCGACCGGCCCGCCAGCGAGATCCCCGGGCTCGAGCATCGGCTGGTCTCCCGCTTCGAGTGGGGCCTGGTCACGGAACTGGAGCAGCCCGACGTTGAGACCCGCATCGCGATCCTCCGGAACAAGCAGGAACAACTCGGCCTCAACCTGCCCGAGGAGATCATCAACTATCTTGCGGAGCGGATCCGCTCGAATATCCGCCGGCTGGAAGGCGCGTTGATCCGCGCCGTTTCGTACGCCTCGCTGACCGGGCGTTCGCTCACCATCGAAGTGCTCGAATACCTGCTGCGGGACACGCTGGACCAGGAAAAGCAGGAAGCGCTGACCATGGAGGAAATCCAGAAGGTGGTGGCCGACCACTTCGACCTCCGCATGGCCGACATGACCAGCACGCGCCGGCCCCAGTCCATCGCCTTCCCACGCCAGGTCGCCATGTATTTCTGCCGCGAACTGACCCGGCATTCGTTCCCGACGATCGGAACCGCCTTTGGCCGCAACCATGCCACGGTCCTCCATGCGTGCCGGTTGGTGTCGGACCGCCTGAAACAGGACGCCTCATTCCGCCAGAACATGCTGGTGCTCCAGCAGCGGCTCACCCGGCGTTCCTGACCGCCCCTTGGATAACCTGTCCACAACCGCCCTCCCCGCTGTCGAGCGCCTGTGCAGGGCGCGCATCCATCCGTTTCGTTCACAGGACAGCCGTCTATTCCGGCGCTTATCCCCGGACTATCAACAGTCCCGGAGGCCGTTTTGCCCCGTCTTTTGCGAAGCGATGCTTGTTCTTGCGCTTGTCACCAGCCATAATAAGAAGAATATATGAGCGCTTTGCATCCACCCGCCCTCATATGGGTTGTAGATAAGCGCGAGGAGCTGCCATGAAACTGACCGTCAACAAGGACGCCCTGCTGGAGGGACTCCAGAAGGTCCAATCCATCGTATCCACCCGATCCACGCTCCCGGTTCTCTACAACGTGTACCTCAAGGCGGAGAAGGACCGGCTGTGGCTGACCTCAACCGACCTGGAGGTCACGGTCCGGACGTCGGTTGACGCCAAGGTCATCCGGACCGGCGGGAGCACGGTGCCGGCCCGGCGCGTATTCAGCATCGCGAAGGAACTGCCGGCGAACGAGATTGATCTGGAGGTGGACGACAAGGATGTGGCCTGCATCCGTGCCGGCGCGTCGTTTTTCAAGATCCTGGGCATTTCGGAGGACGAGTTCCCCCCTCTGCCGAAGTTTCAGGGCAACCGGACCTATTCGGTTGAACAGAAACTTTTCAAGGCCATGGTCCAGGCCACGCACTACGCGGCGTCGTCCGATGAGACGCGACCCATGCTCAACGGCCTCCTGCTGAGTTTCAAGGGTGGAAAGCTGACCGTGGTGGCCACCGACGGCCGGCGCATGGCCATGTGGGAGCAGGAGCTGGAGGTGTCGCGGGAGCTGGAGGGGGAATACATTGTCCCGACCAAGACCGTGAACGAGTTGCTAAAATCCCTGAAGGACGAGGGGGACCTGCGGATCCAGGTTTCGGAGAACCAGATTTCATTCGAATACGACGGGCTGCTGGTCATTTCGAAGCTTATTGACCACACCTATCCGAATTTCAGGCAGGTCCTGCCCGGCGGACGCGACGAGCGCATCTCGCTGGAACGCGAACTGGTCCTCAACGCCGTCCGGCGCGTTGCGCTGCTGCTCAACGACCGGTCCAGTTCCATCACGCTCCATTTTGGAAAGGACAATCTCGATATTTCCGCAATGGCCAGTGACGTGGGCGAGGGCAAGGAACGGGTGCCGATTAAGTACCGAGGGAAGGAAGTTTCCATCGCCTTCAATCCGGACTTCCTGCTGGATCCGCTCAGGAATCTCTCGTGCGACGAGGTTTCGATCGAATTGAGCGATGAATTGAGCCCCTGTCTCCTGAAGGCCGACCAGCCTTTCCTCTACGTGTTGATGCCGATGCGGCTGAAGTAGCGGGGGGGGAGCAGCGGGCCGTATTCAGCAATCAGTCCATCTTCAGCCCACTGATCAGTGGGCACGGACTGCCGGGTCCCGGTTCAAAATGGTTGCCCGACTAGGATTTGAACCTAGACAAACAGATCCAGAGTCTGTTGTGCTACCATTACACCATCGGGCAGGCGAAGGTGCATAACTAGGCCATTCGCCGGGCGAAGTCAAGGTGAGGCGCGCCGTTTCAACCGCGGGAGACGATGAGATGGACGTCCTTTTTATCCGCCATGCCGAGGCGGTTGAGGCGTGCGATTGGGGCGGGCCGGACCTCACCCGCCCGCTGACCCGCGATGGGATCCGCGGATTCCGCGCCCTGGCTCGCCGCGCGGCCGCCTGGTATGGCCGACCGGACCGGTTGATCTGCTCGGAGGCCGTCCGCGCTTGGGAAACCGCCGCGCTTCTGCGCGGGCCCTGGCCGCGGCTCCGCGTGGAAAAGAGACCCGAATTAAATCCGGGCGCGAGGCCCCCGGCGATCCGCCGGTTGCTGCGCGAGGCGCCGGCCGCCCGGCGGATTGTCCTGGTGGGACACGAGCCGGATTTTTCAACCGCCGTCGCGGACATGGTCTCCGGCGGGGCGCTGCGCATGAAGCTCAGGAAAGGCGGAATCGCGGTGGTCCGATGGGCGCCGGGTCGCCGCGCCGAACTCCGCGCGCTGCTCGCGCCCGAACACGGGCGGTAAACGCGGCGGGGAATTACATGGACAGGGTCGCGCCATCCGCGATAAACGGCGGGGCGATCAACCCGGCTGGACCCATGCGCAAAGACAACGTTGACCTCATCTGCAGTATCGCGGAGCTGTCCGGCCTGTTCCGGAACAGTTCGACCCTCGACGATTTTCTCCGCAATGTGGTGAGCATCGTCGCGTACCACATGCGCTCCGCCGTGTGTTCGGTGTATCTCTATGAGGACGCGACGCAGGAACTGGTGCTGACGGCCACCCAGGGACTCAACCCGGAATCCATCGGGCGCGTGCGGCTGAAGCTGGGGGAGGGACTGACCGGCGCGGCCCTGAAAGAGCTGCGCCCGATCCGCGAGGGGAGCGGCACGCAAAATCCGCAGTTCAAATTCATCCCGGGGATCCAGGAAGAGCAGTACCGCGCCTTTCTCGCGGTGCCCATCACGCGCGGGCTCCAGCGCGTGGGCGCCCTCGTCCTCCAGGATCCGGTGGAAAACTATTTCGATGAGAACGACACGAAGGCCCTGCAGGCCATCGCGGCCCAGCTGGCGGCCACCATCGAGAATGCAAAGCTGCTGATCGCGCTGCACGATATGCGGCAGGCGCAACCGGCCGCGGCGCCGGGGCGCGGACCCGGCGTGCAGGAGAAGTTCATCCGCGGGACCGCCGCGGCCGGCGGGCTGGCCGTCGGGCACGCCCTGGTCCTGGGCGGCGGACTGGAACTTTTCGACGCGCCTCCGGCCGGGGGATATCCGCAATGGACGGCGGCGGATTTCGACCGGGCGCTCGCGACGACCGAGCGGCAGCTTGAGGCCCTGCAACAGCAGCTCGAGGAAAAACTCGCGGACGTGGCGTCCATGATCTTTAGCGCCCACCTGCTGATCGTGAAGGACGCGAAGTTCTCCGGCGCCATGCGCGCGCTGATCGGGCGGGGCCACCCCGTCGAGGCGGCCATCCGGTCGGTGGCGAAGGAATACATCCACCTGTTCGGCCGCAGCGAGAACCCCCGGTTGCGCGAGAAGGTGCAGGATGTCCGGGACATCGCCCGGCGGCTGTTCCAGAACCTGCTGGATGCCGCCGAGTCGTCCGGCGACTACCAGGGCCGGATCATCGTGGCCGGCGACCTGATGCCGTCCGACATCGTTAAACTCGCCGCCCAGCGGGCCGGCGGGCTCGTGATGGTCGGCGGCGGGTCCACCTCGCATGTGGCGATCCTCTCCAAATCGCTTCAATTGCCGATGGTGATTGCCGATCATCCGGCCCTGTTCGCGATGGGGCCCCACACGCGGATCGCCCTCGACGGCGACCAGGGCAACGTCTTCCTCGATCCCTCGCCGGAGGTGCTGCGCAGCTTCCGGGAACTGGAGGAGAGCCGCAAGGCCCTGGAACTCGCCGGCGAGTCGGCGCCCGACCGCACGGTCACCGCGGACGGCGTGCCCATCCAACTGTTCTGCAACATCAACATGTTGAGCGAACTGGACGTGGCGCGCCGTCTGAAGGCCGCGGGCGTCGGGCTCTACCGCAGCGAGCTGCCGTTCATCATCCGCAACGATTTCCCGTCCGAAGAGGAGCAGTTCCGCGTCTACACCCGGCTGCTGGACGGCATGCCCGAAAAGCCGGTGATCATCCGCACGCTGGACATCGGCGGGGACAAGATCCTGTCGTATTTCCCGACGGGCAAGGAGGCCAACCCGTTCCTGGGTCTGCGCGCGATACGGTTTTCGCTGCGCAACCGCGATATCTTCGCGCAGCAGTTGCGCGCGCTCCTGCGCGCCGGCGCCGGCCGTGAATTGAACATCATGTTCCCGCTGGTCTCCTCGGTGGAGGATTTCACCGACGCCCGCGCGGTGGTGGAGGAATGCGCCGCAACGCTCGCGCGCGAGGGGATTCCCCATCAGGCGGCCCCCCGGCTCGGCGCCATGATCGAGCTTCCGTCCGCCGTGGAAATCTGCGACGAGCTGGCGCAGGAGGCCGATTTCCTTTCCATCGGGGGCAACGACCTCGTGCAGTACATGCTCGCGGTGGACCGCACGAACGAACACATCTCCGATCTTTATGTGACCCATCACCCCGCCGTGTTGCGGGCGCTGCACCGTGTGGCGGCCGCCGGCCGCCGACACGGCAAGCCCGTCTCGTTCTGCGGCGAAATGGCGGCCGATCCCAAGCTGGCGCCCTTCCTGGTCGGGATCGGGATCCATCGCTTGAGCGTGGAGCCGCGGCAGATTCCCAGGCTGCAGCGAATCCTCGCCGGCGTGGATACGCGGGAGGCCGAATCGCGCGCGAACCGCATCCTGTCCATGGGCCGTGTCCGCGACGTCGCGCGCGCGTTGGAGATCGAATGATCCGCCGCGCGAAAGCCGCGCGGGGGGTGGCGATCTGCATCCTGCTGCTGCCCGTTCATTCGCGGAGCGAGGCGGCCGCGCCCCGGTCCAGTGAAAAGGAGGAGGGGTGGGATCGCCAGGTGCAGGCGGGTATCAACATCACCGAGGGCAACAAGGACGCCGCGAACACGCGCGCCCAGCTCAACGCCAAGGGGCGGGGCAAGGGATGGGAGAGCGAGTTTACGTTGCGCGGCGAGATCGGCGACGTGGAGGGCGCGCGCAACCGGGAGCGCGCGCAGGCTGAACTGCGCCGCCAGGACGAGTGGACGCCGCGCGCCTATTTCGTATACCGGATGGATGTCCTCTATGACGCGATCGCGGAGGTCGAGTACCGCGTCGCGGCGAGCCCGTCGGTCGGGTATTACCTGCTCCGCGGGCCCGTCCAGGCGCTACGGTTCGAGGCCGGGCCCGCCGCGGTGCGCGAGAAAAAGGGAGGGGAGCGAACGGCCTATCCCGCGCTGCGGCTGGCCGAATATTACGAGGAGCGCGTCGCCGCCAACGCGCAGATCTTGCAGGGGATCGAAACGCTCCCGGAACTGCGCGCCGGCGCGCAGACTTATCTGCTGAAGGCCTTCATCGAACTGAAGGCCGAACTCGACGAGCAATTGGCCCTGCACGTGCGGTTGGAGGGCGAATACGACAGCGATCCGGCGGACGGGAAGGACAAACAGGACGCCTCCTTCAGCACCGCGATCGGCTACACCTTCTGACCCGAGACGCCACGCCTCCATGAAGCCCCTCCAGTTTTTCCTCGCGGGATGCCTTGCCGCGTGCGCGGTGTGTTCGCGCGCGGGGGACGTCGTCTACGGCGTACGCGATCTGGGCGCCCTCGGCGGGGAGAACAGCCGCGCGCTTGGCATCAACGAGGCGGGCCTGGTCGTCGGCGAGGCCGACACGCGCGAAGGCCCGACGCGCGCCTTTCTATGGACGCCGGAGTCCGGCATGCAGGACCTCGGGTCGCTCGGGGGCGCAATCAGCCGGGCCTATGCGATCAACGACCGCAGCCAGGTCGCCGGCGAGTCCGAGGACGCCGAGGGCCGGATGCGGCCGTTCCTCTGGCAGGCGGATTCGGGCATGGAGGCGCTCCCCATGCCCGACGCCTTCCGGGACGGGTTCGTCTACGGAATGAACAACTTCGGCGTGTTGGTGGGCGGCGGCGAGCGCGAGGATGGGACGCGCGCCCTTGTCTGGTCCGTGGATGGCGTCGCCATCCCGGCGCCGTTGCGGGAGCTCGGCTCCAGCCTGGCCCACGCCGTGAACGACCTCGGCGACCTGGCCGGGCAGGCGGAGGCGCTGCAGGGCCCCGAATATGTCAGCCGCGCGTTCGTGCTGGATGCGCGGGGATTCCGCCTTCCGGCCACAAACGGATCCTCGGACTGGAGCAGCGCGGCGCTGGCCCTTTCGGCCGGCGGCCACGCGGTCGGCTACGCGGAGCGCAGCAACGCGACGCATGCCGCCCGCTTCGCCGGCGACCAGCCCGTCGAGGACCTCGATACGCTTGCGAACGTGTACAGCGTCGCGCATGACGTGAACGACGCCGGGGTCGCGGTCGGCCTCTTCGTCAGCAGCCACGAGGATGACGACCGCGCGTTTGTGCACCGGGCCGGCGCGATGACCGACCTGAACGAGATGCTGGAGACGGACGAGCCGTGGCTCATCGTCGAGGCGCGCGGCATCAACAACCGGGGACAGATCGTCGGCTATGGCCTCCTGCGCGAGCGCGAGCGGGCCGTCCTGCTGGAGCCGCAAGCCGCCCCGGGTGGGCCGCGCGCGCGCGTGCGGATCGCGGAGCCCGCCGCCGGGTCGCAGTTTGCCCAGGGCGAGGACGTTTGGCTGGAGGCCGTCGTGGAACCGGCCGATGCCCCGATCCGCCGCGTGACGTTCCTCGCCAGCGGCGCGGTGATCGGTTCGGCTACGAGCGCGCCATTTCGACTGAAATGGGAGAATCCGCCCCAGGGAACCCACCATCTGGTCGCAACGGCGGGCGATCGGTCGGGCCGGCTGCATCGGTCGGCGCGCGCGCCGTTCCACGTTCGGGGGCGGGAAGAGGATCTGCCGGAATTGGTCCTGATCGAGCCGGACGACGGAACGGCCCTCTGCGTGGGGTCCAATCTCTGGATCGGCGCCGAAGCCCCCGGCGCCGAAGCGGGCGCCTATCAGTTGCGCCTGCTGCTCGACGGGATCGAGCAGCAGGCCACCCCCGATCCGGTCGCGAGGCTGGACTGGCGGCCCGCCGAGACGGGCTTATTCACCTGGGTGGCTGTCCTGCAGGCGCCCGGCGGCCGCGCCATCACGTCGGCGCCCGCCCGGGTCCACGTGACGGTCCAGGAAGAGTAGCAGGGCTCTTTTTTCCGTGCGGTTCAAGCACTTGTAAGGAACACTGGGCCCAAACCGAACAGTTTATGAGACGAAGTGTCTAAACGGCGGACGCCATGATCGAATCAGACAAAACGATCAAGATTTACCTGCGCGAAATCGGGCAAACCCCGCTGCTGACCCCCCAGCAGGAAATCGAACTGGCCGCCCGGATCAAGAAAGGGGATCCGGCGGCCAAGAGTTTGATGATCCGTTCCAACCTGCGCCTGGTTGTAAAGATCGCGCACGACTATGCGCGCTACGGCCTGCCCCTGCTGGACCTCATTTCCGAGGGCAACATCGGACTGATGAAGGCCGTGGACCGGTTCGATCCGAAGAAAGGCGGGAAATTAAGCACCTACGCGGCGTGGTGGATCAAACAGGCCATCCGTCGCGCGCTAGCGAACCAGAGCAAGACCATCCGGCTGCCCGCCCACCTCGTGGACAAGATCTCGCGCATGCGCCGCGCCGAGCACCAGTTGACCGAGAAACTCGGACGCGAACCCACGGTGGGCGAACTCGCCCGCGCGCTGCGCGTCGAGCCGGCCGCCGTGGCCCAGTGGCAAACCGCGTCGCTCAAGCCCACCTCGCTCGACGCACGCATCGGCGACGAGGACGGGAGCGAGTTCGGGGAGTTGATCGGCGACGATCGCGCCCGCACACCTTTTGAGGAAATCAACGACCGCCAGATCCGGCAGGAAATGGAGGCGCTTATCGGACGGCTCGACCGGCGCGAGCGCGACATCCTGCGCTACCGGTTCGGCCTGCGCGGGACCCGCGAGGAAACCCTGGAAACCGTCGGCCGGCGGTTCAGGATCACACGCGAACGGGTGCGGCAGATCCAGAACGCGGCCGTATCGAAGTTGCGCCGGATGATGGACGAAAACGACCGCATACAGGAGACGGAGGAGGTGTCCGCATGATTGTGAACAAGCTGAAGGCCGCCATCCGCGATATCCCCGACTTCCCTAAGCCGGGCATCCTGTTCAAGGACATCACGCCGATCCTGCGCGACCCGGACCTGTTCCGCCCGGCGGTCGGCCTCTTCGCCGAGCGGCACCGGGGCCGGACGATCCACCGCATCGCTGCCATCGAGTCGCGCGGATTCCTCTTCGGCGCCGCCGTCGCGTACGAGCTGGGCATCGGCCTCGTGCCCATCCGCAAAAAGGGCAAGTTGCCCTACAAAACGGTTGAGCAGACCTACGAACTCGAATACGGAGCCGCCACGATCGAGGTCCACGAGGACGCCTTTGAGGCCGGGGAATCCGTGCTCCTGGTGGACGACCTGCTGGCCACCGGCGGGACCGCCGGGGCGGCGTGCCGGCTGATCGAGAAGCTCGGCGCCCGCGTGATCGAGGTGGATTTCCTCGTCGAACTGGCGTTCCTCAATGGCAGGGAAAAACTCGCGCCGCGCCCCCTCTTTGCCCCCATCGTGTTTTGAGCCCGCTTCGGTGGCCGCGGGCGGTGGCCGTGTCGTCGAGAGGCCGCCCCCGGCGGGGCGCCTTCAAGGGTCGTCGTGGCATTTGGAAACTTGGCCGGGGCGCGCGAATACGCTATTCTGACCCTATCGCATGAGGCACCGTCCGCATCCCGGTGAAACGACCTTGATTGAGCTTCGTCCATCCGTGGCGGTTATCGGCGCCGGTATGGCCGGCGTCACCGTCGCCCGGCTGCTGAGCGAACGCGGCTACCCCGTCACCGTTTTCGACAAGGGGCGCGGCATGGGCGGGCGGATGGCGACCCGCCGCGAGGGCGAATGCGCGTTCGACCACGGCTGCCAGTTTTTTTCCGCGGGCGACGAACGCTTCCGCGGTTACGTGGAGACCTGGGTTGAACAGGGACTCGTCAGTCCGTGGCGGCACCGGATGGCGAACTGCGACAACGGCCAGATCACCGTGCTCCAGGACGATACGGTGCGTTATGTCGGCGTGCCTGGCATGAACGCGATGATCAAGAGCATGGCCGAGGGCCTGAACGTCCAGCTCGCCACGCGGATTGTCGGGGCGATCCATTCGCGGGAAACCGGATGGGTCCTCGCGTCGGAGGCCGGTCCGATCTCCGGGGGGTTCGAGATCCTGGTCGTCACCCCCCCCTCCGAACAGGCCGTGCCGCTGCTGGCCGCCGCCCCGCGCCTGCAGGCCCGCGCCGCGACCGTGCGGATGCAGCCCTGTTGGGCCGTGATGGCCACGTTCGATTTCGAGCTCGACCCGCCCTTTGACGCGGCCTTTGTCCGGAACAGCCCGCTCGTCTGGATCGCCAACGGCGGGAGCAAACCCGGCCGGGCCGCACACGAGGCGTGGGTGCTCCACGCGTCGCCCGCCTGGTCGCGCGAACACATCGGGGACGCGCCGGACCGCGTTGCGGCCCTCCTGGTGCAGGCCTTTTGCGAAGCGGTCGGGATCAGGGACGTCAAGGCGACGTTCGCGATGGCCCATAGATGGCTGTATGCGGCGCCGGAAAAACCGCTCGACGACGGCTTCCTGTGGGACGACGAGGTGTCCGCCGGAACGGCCGGCGACTGGTGCCACAACGCGCGGCTGGAGGGCGCCTTTCTCAGCGGCCTGCTGCTGTCCGACGCGATCATCGCCGCGCGTCCGCGCGCGACGCTTTGAACCCGGCGCCACGAGGTGGATCTCGACGAATGAATCCGCGCGTAGAACGAAACGACTTCCCCCGGACGAAACCGCCCGGCATGGAGCTGGTCGTCGCGCGATACCGGGAGGATCTCCGGTGGCTGAAACGCGTGCCGGCCTCCATCCGGATCGCCGTGTACGATAAATCCGGCGCGGCATCGGCGGGGCATTGCCCCCTGCCCAACGCGGGACGCGAGGCGCAGACGTACCTGCACCACATCGCCCACCGATACGACGCGCTCGCGGAATGGACCGTGTTCGCGCAGGGCCGGCCGTTCGACCACGCGCCCGACCTGCACAAGCGCCTGCGCTCGTGGGCGGACGGGCGCGAAACGGTCGGCGCGTTCCGCTGGCTCGGCTTCCTGGTGGATTGGGATGACGCGCGCGGCGGAAGGCTTTTCCAGCGCTGGAGCAAGAACCCGGAGCGGCGCCCGCTCGATATGGCGGGATTCGCGCGCGCGATGGGGGATCCGGCGTATGGCCGCGAGCCCTTTGTCTTTTTTGGCGGCGCCCAGTTTGCCGTGTCGCGCGAAGTCATCCGCGCCCGGACCCGTCCCTATTACGAGCGGGCGCTTGAAGTCGCGGGGGGGTATCCCGATGCGGCGCACTGTTTCGAGCGCGTCTGGGACCGGGTCTTCGGCCAAGACGGGATCCCCGCCGGCGTGCGCGGCCGCCCGCTCCCCGTCTACCTCAAAACCATCAAACGCCTGGCCGCCGCGGTATGACCGTCCTCAAAGCGAGCCATAGGACACAGAACCGGGAGGCGCCGTGATGCTTCAGATCAAAGTCAAGCCCCGGGCCCCCGTGTCGGAGCTGTCCCGCGCGGCGGACGGGACCTGGGTCGCAAAACTGAAGGCGCCGCCCGTTGACGGCAAAGCGAACCGGGAGCTGGTGGGCCTGGTCTCAAAAATGTTTAGATGTCCCAAGACCGCGGTGACGATAAAGGCCGGAGCGTCCGGCCGGATGAAACTCGTTTCGATCGAGGTGTAGAATGACCTGTCTGCGCATCGGGTTGGCCGTCGCGCTTGCGGCTGCGACGATCTCCTGCTCGAGCACCAAGCGGCACGCCGCCGAGTACAAACAGCAGTACTGCCTGGCCGAAGATGTCCACCTCTACTGGAGCCGTTCCTTCACCGGCCTGTACTCCGCGTGGTTCGGCGGGCCCCGGCGGGTCGAGACCCTCTGCTCCGCCACCCTTCCGGTCCCCGGCGCGAGGGTGATCAAGAAGGGAAGTCCGGTGCGGGTGCGGAGACTGTTCACCCTGTCGGCGGTGGACGCCTCCTACAGCGAAGCCGAACTTCACATCACGGATCCGGAGACGGGAATCCTCCACGAGGTCTACGTGAAATGGCCGGGCGCCCAATCGCTCCTCGCGCGTCGGCCGGGCGCGGATTGAGGAATGTTGACCATGAGGATTCCGGATTCGCGCTCGCCGCTCGTCTGGCTCCTCGCGGCGCTGCTGCTCGCGTTCCTGTTCCGCCTCCCGTCTTTTCCGTTCACGGTCATTGACTGGGACGAGAGCACGTTTGCGCTCCTGGGCGACAGCCTGGTGCGCGGCCACCTGCCGTACACCGAGATGACCGACAACAAGCCGCCGCTGATCTTTCTTCTCTTCGCGGCGCTGCAGGCGCTGTTCGGAAAATCCCTGCTCGCGATCCGGCTGGCCGCGACGGCGCTGACCGCGCTGGCCGCCTGGCTGTGCGCGCTGACGGCGCGGCGCGCGTTCGGGCTCGGCCGGTGGGGGCTGCTCGCCCTGGTCCCGGTGACGGCGCTGGCCAGCGTGAAGCCGGGCACGGGCGCGCTGACGACGGAGCACCTGGCTGTCGTTCCGATGGCGGGGGCGCTCTACCTGCTGACCGCGGAGCGGTGGCGGCCCGGCCGGGCGTTCGCGCTCGGCCTCTGCGCCGCGCTGGCCGTGCTGACGCGGACGAACCTGGCCTATCCCGCGATCCTGCTCGGCGTCGCGGCGCTGCGGCTGGCGCCGGACAAAGGGGCGCGCCGCGGCGCCGTGGTCGCGGCGTTCGGCGCGGGCGCCGCGCTGCCGCTGCTGGCGCTGCTGGTTGCGTACCGCGAGGAGCTGGACACGCTGTACCGGGCGACCGTGGCGGGGCCTCTGGTGTATTCGGGCGGCGCGGGCCCGCTCACCCCGGCGTGGTTCCGGGCCATCGGCGCGCTGCTCGCGCGCTGCCTCCAGCCGTCCATGGTCCTTCTCACCGCCGGATTTGCCGCCGGCGCCGCGCTCGCGCTCGCGCGTCCCGCGCGCCGGCGCATGGCCGCGGTGCTCCTCGTGGGCTGGTTCGGCACGGCGGCCGGCATCGCCGCGGGCGGCTGGATGTTCGAGCACTACCTGATCCAACTGCTGCCCTTCATGGCGCCGCTGTTCGCCGTGGCCCTGGAACCGCTGGCGCGGGCGCGCCGCCGCACGGCCGCCCCGATCGCGGCGGCGGTGTGCGCCTGGTGGGGCGCGCTCCTGGTCCAGCCCTGCCGGTATCACGTCTGGCGCTGGAGGACCGGCGCCTGGGGCGAGGCGGACCCCCCCGCGAAGCTCGTGGCGCATCTGGAAAGCGCGGGCGCGCGCGGAAAGACGATCTTTCTCGGCGACGCGCACATCGCGTACTGGCTGCTCGACGCCCCGGTTCCGACGCGCGTGGCGCACCCGTCGAACCTCGGGCTGCCCGCGATGATGCGCGCCGTGCTCGGGCCGGACTGGACCGCGGGGTCCGAATTGGACGCCATCTTCGCGCGCGAACCCGCGTTCGTCGTCCTGCCCGACCACATGGACCTCCTGGCCCTGGAACCGGAGGCCCTGCGGCGCTTGGAACACCACGTGGAGCGGGCCTACCGCCTCGACGCCGTGATCGCGCACCTGCGGGTCTTCGCGCGCCGCGCCGACGCGCCCTGATGCCACGCGCCAAACAGGCCGAATCGCAACGTCGCCCGGTATGACCTGCGGCGCCGCGCCGCGCGCCGGGGGCCGGGCTATACCGGGAAGTGCATCAGGGCGCGTTCATTGTTCGAGCAAGCGAAGACGACAAGCACCGAGCCCGCCTCGTCCAAGGCGGCGGCGTAGAGGTGGTGGAGCTCCAACCCTTCGCCGGCGAGGCGCTCTGTTATCTTGCGCAGCAGGCCGGGCTTGTGCGGCGCCTGCAGCAGCACAACCTCCTGCTCGCGGGGGTTGAAGCGCTGGGCGCGCAGGGCATCGGATGCGCGCAGGTTGTCGTCCGTGACCACGTGGATGATCCCCGTGGATCCCTCCGTCCATGCGCTGATGGCGAGGATGTTGATCCCCTTTTCGGCGATCAACTTGGCGATCTGGGCGAGCACGCCGATCTCGTTTCCCATCCGGATCACCACTTCTTTGCCGAGCTTTGCTTTGGTCATGGCGTCATGCCTCCGAGGCGAAGCGTAGCGCGCGCGCCGTCCGGTTCCAAGCACGAAACTCCAGCACGAAACTCCGGCGCAAAACCCCCGGCGGGTCCCGCGGGCATGGAACACGGAGCGCCGCGGCCCGTTTGCAATTTGGCCCGCGGGACTGGTAGGATGGGGAAGAGAGCATGAGCGCCGACCTGAACCAGATCATGGGCGACTGGCCGTACGACCCGGCCTCGATCAGCGCGCGCTGGATTGCCGGGCTGGACGGGAGCCGGAAAATCCAGCTGCGTCTGGACCTCGGCGTCCTGCAGATGGAAACGTCCGGCCGGCCCGACGGCCATCGCCCGCACGGGCACGAATCGCTGCTCGACCATCAGCTGGCGCGGGAAAAGGAGAGCGGGCCGCCCGCGCTCGAGGCCTCCGACTGCGTCGAATTGCAGCAGGAGGCGGCGCAGTTCTATTACCGCTATATCGCGCGCTACGCGCTGCGCGACCTCGACGGGGTGGTGTCCGACACCGGCCACAACCTCGCGATCATTGACCTCGTGTCGCGGCGCGTGGAGGACGACGAGCTGGCCTGGCAGTTCCTCCAGTTCTACCCGTATGTCCGCATGATGAACTCCCGCGCGCTCGCGGAGCGCGCGGCGGAGGCCAAACAATTTGACGAGTCCATCGCCGAGCTGGAATCGGGCATCGAGGACATTCGCGCGTTCTGGCGCGAGCACGGCGACGAGGAGGACGAGGAGGATTCGCGCGAGATCGAATTGCTCGCGGATCTCCTGGGCGACCTGCGTGGCTCGCGGCCCCGCTCGCAGGCGGACCTGCTGCAGGAGGAGCTTGCGCGCGCCGTCGCGGCGGAGAACTACGAGCGGGCCGCCATGCTGCGCGACGCGCTGAACATGCTCCGAAAGAGCTGACCCGGCGCCCCGCCTCCGCCGGGCGGGTTCCGCCCGATTTCCTTGTTATGCGCCCGGGCGCGCGGCGGGCGGGCGCCCCGCCGGGCAGCAGGTTTCCGGGCAGACGTCGTGGTTCGGCGGCCGCGCGCCGACGGCCCGCTTCGGGACGCCGGGATCAACCCGCTCCGCGACAAGTTCGCCGAGCATCTCCACGAAGAGCGGGTGCGTTCCCGGCGTGGCGGCCCGGACCACGGGGAA
This sequence comes from uncultured Verrucomicrobiota bacterium, assembly GCA_964388845.1. Lineage (GTDB taxonomy): Bacteria > Verrucomicrobiota > Kiritimatiellia > CAIVKH01 > CAIVKH01 > JAMLJG01. Next base: position 9,145 of record CAYMCD010000024.1, on the reverse strand, counting down.
GCCGAGTTCCCCGCAGAGCTCCCGGGCCTCGCGGTCCAGATCGTACAGCACCTCCATGTGGTCGGAGATGAACCCGATGGGCGCGAGGATCGCGGCCGGCGCGCCGCCGGCGCGGGCGTCGCGGAGGGCGTCGCACACGTCCGGTTCGAGCCAGGGATGGGACGGCGGACCGCTCCGGCTCTGGAAAACGAGCCGCCACGCGGGGATGCCCGCCTCCTCCGCGGTCAGCCGGGCGGCCTCCCGCAACTGCTCCACGTAGTCGCACCCGGCGGCCATCGCCGCCGGGATGCTGTGCGCGGTGAAGAGCGTCACCGCGCCGTCGCGCGCCCCGGCGGGCAGCCGCCCCAGGGCCTGTCGCCAGTGCCGCGCCCAGACGGCGATGAAGAGCGGGTGGTTGTACCACACGCGGATCTTGTCGGAAGCGGGCGCCTCGGGGCCCAGCGCGGACAGCGCGCGCGCGATGTCTTCGCGGTACTGGCGGCACCCGGAGTAGCAACTGAATCCGCTCGTGACCAGGGTGAGGAACCGGTGGACGCCGGCGGCCCGCATCTCGCGGGCCACATCGGCGACATACGGGCTCCAGTTGCGGTTCGCGAGATGCACGGGCAGCCGGATCCCGCGCCGCTCCAGCTCGATTTCCAGCGCGGCCTGGAGCTGCCGGTTTTGCGCGTTGATCGGGCTGATGCCGCCGAAGAGATCATAGTGATGCGCGACCTCGCGCTTTCGCTCTTCGGATACGTTCTTCCCTCGGAGCACGTTGTCCAGGAACGGCATCACATCCCGCGGTCCGTCCGGGCCGCCGAATGAAAGGATCAACAGCGCATCATAATTTCCCGCACTCATATTTTGTCGCCGGTCACTGAATATCGCACTCCGCGCTCGCACCTTTCAAGCGCTCCGGCTACTTTCGCCGGTTTATGAGCGAATCGTCCACCCGTATTTCCGGCGCGCTCTACATGCTGGCGGCCTCCGTCGTCATGGCCCTGGTCGGCACGTCGGTCAAATGGGCGACCGAGGGTCTTTCGTCGCCGGTGGTGGTCTTTTTCCGCAATTTCTTCAGCCTGCTGGTCCTGCTGCCGTGGCTGGTCCGGCCGGGCGGCATCAACGTGCGGACCCCGCACCTGCGGCTGCACGCCGTGCGGTGCGTATTCGGATTCTGCGCGATGAACGCCTATTTTTACGCCATTTCGAAGATGCACCTGGGCAGCGCGGTGGCGTTGAACTTCACCTCGCCGCTGTGGATCCCGTTCGTCGCGTGGTTCTGGCTGCGCGAGCCGGTCGCGCGGCGCGTGCTGCTGGCCTCGCTGGCCGGCCTGGCCGGCGTGTGGTTCATCCGCACCCCGGAAAGCGGGGTCTGGTCCCTGGCCGGCCTGTCCGGGTTGTTGTCGGCGGTCCTCGCCTCCGGCGCGCTGGTCGGGGTGCGCCGGTTGACGCTGGCCGGGGAGCCCACCGGCCGGATCGTCTTCTATTTTGCCCTCGGGTCCACGCTGCTCATGGCCCCCGCGCTGCCGTGGGCCTGGCAGACGCCGACGGCTCTCCAGTGGGTCGCGCTGTTCGTCACGGGGGCGGTGGCGTCGCTCGCGCAATTCCTCCTCTCGCGCGGATTTGCGCGCGCGCCGGCGGCGGTGGCGGCCGTGTTTTATTACGGAACCGTGCCGGCGGCCGCCTTCTTCGGCTGGCTCTTCTGGGGTGAGCGGCTCACCGCCGGATTCCTGGCCGGCGCCCTGCTGATCTGCGGCGCCGGCATCGCCGCCTCGTGGCCGGAGAGACGGAAGGCCGGACCGCCGGTGGCGGCATGAACCGGAACCCGCCGCCCGCGCACATCGAACTTGGAAATTCGCCCGCGCGTCCTAAGCTGTCCCCATGACGCCAGCCCCCGCCCTTGTCCATCGCCCGCGCCGGAACCGGCGCACCGGATCCATCCGCCGGCTCGTCCGCGAGACCGAGCTGACGCCGGGGCATCTGGTGTGGCCGATGTTCGTGTGCGAGGGCCGGAACCGTCGCGCGCCGATCCGCTCGATGCCGGGCTGTCACCGGCTCAGCCGCGATCTCGCGGTCAGGGAGGCGCGCGCGGCGTGGAACCTCGGCATCCCCGCGGTCGCGCTGTTTCCCGCGTTGTCGCGGCGGCTGAAAGACCCGCTGGCGACGGAGTCCGTCAACCCCGACGGGCTCCTCCAGCGGACCGTGCGCGCGATCAAGGACGCGGCGCCGGAGCTGTGCGTGATCACGGACGTCGCGATGGACCCCTACTCCAGCGAGGGACACGACGGCTATGTGGACGAAAGCGGCCGGATTGACAACGACGCCACCCTCGGCATCCTCGCCGAGATGGCCGTCGCCCAGGCCCGCGCGGGCGCGGACCTCGTCGCGCCGAGCGACATGATGGACGGGCGGGTGGGCGCGATCCGGGCCGCCCTCGATTCGAGCGGGTACAAAGACACCGGCATCCTCGCCTATTCCGCGAAATATTGCTCCGCGTTCTACGGTCCCTTCCGCGATGCGCTCGATTCCGCACCCCGGCGCGGCGACAAGAAAACCTACCAGATGGATCCCGCGAACGCGCGGGAGGCGATCCGGGAGGTTCAACTGGACATCGCGGAGGGCGCCGACCTGGTGATGGTCAAACCCGCCGGCCCGTACCTCGACATCATCCGCGCGGTCCGCGAGGTGGCGACCGTCCCCGTGGCGGCCTACCAGGTGAGCGGCGAATACGCGATGCTCAAGGCGGCCGCCGGGCGCGGCTGGCTGGACGAGGCGGCCTGCCTGCTCGAATCCCTGCTGGCCATCCGCCGCGCCGGGGCCGATGTGATCCTCACCTATGCGGCGCCCGCCGCCGCCCGGCTGCTGCATTGACCGGATCGCGACGGCATGCCATTTTAGGCCCATGCTGCTTGCACGCGCCAACCGGTTTCCTGTCCCGGGCCTCCTCCTTGCCGCGCTGCTCGGTTGTGTGCGGGTCGAGCAGACCCTCACGCTGGACGCCGACGGAGGGGGCGCGCTGTCGGTCCAGTATGGGATGCCGCTCGAAGCGGTGGCCGAACTCGAGGCCCGCATGAAGGCCGAGGCCGGGTCCGATGAAGGGGCCGATGACGGGACCGGGGCCGCCGCGCCGTCCCTCTTCTCCTTCGACGAGGAGCAAGTGCGCGCGGATTTCAGGGAGCTCGAGCCGCAGGGCATCGCGCTGCAGGAAATCCGGAGCTGGGAATCCGACGGATTCAAGCACCTGCGGATCCTCCTGCGCTTCCGCAGCCTGGAGGCCCTCGCCCAAACCGAGTTTCTCTCCGACCGGCAGATCTCCCTGCGGCGCGTCTCGGACACCGACTATGAGTTCCGGCAGGCGGCGCCGCCCGCCGACCCGGCCCTGGCCGGGGCGGAGGAGCTGATGGGCGGGATGCTGGCGGGCTTCCGCGCCGAGCTGTCGGTCGAGGTGCCCGGCCCGATCGTCAACGCCAACGCCGACACGAACGGGGAGCGGCGGGCGACCTGGGTGTTCGACCTGGAACACGACCCCCGCGCCCTGTCCCGCGCCCAACACATGGATCTCCGGATAATCTTCAACGGTGCGGGCCTTTCGCTGGCCGAGTTTCCCGCGCGCTGACACGCGCGCGGGCCGGCGGGCGGATGAACCGGTGCTCATGATATCGAGAAAAGGCATCCAGGAATACCAGGGCGAACTGCGCGCGCTCGCGGACAACCTCCCCTTTCCCGTGATCGAGCAGCGGGAGTTCCAGCGCGAGCGGTTCGATCCGCCGCGCGTCCGCCAGCCGCGCTCGTATGTGCCGATTGATTCCTCGATGCAGGCCGTCGGCCGGTTCCTCGTGGAGCGCGGCACGGTGGAATTGCTCGGGTCCGATCTGACGCGGGCGCTGTTCACGGAGATCCATTGCTGCTGTTTCAGGCTGCGCAAACTGGCGCGCCGCCGGTTCGCGTCCGCCCCGCAGGCCCGGGAGTCGCTGGTGGCCGCGCGGCAGCTCGTGTCCCGCATCGAGGCGGCCGAGGAGGAGCTGTTCATCGCCAACCGCCGGATGATCGTCAACTGCATCAAGCCGTATTTCTGGATCGGCCCGGTCTGGCTCGGCGACTTCCTGCAGGAGGGCTCCAAGGCCCTGGCGAACGCCGTGCGGAAATTCGACTACACCCGCGGCACGCCGTTCTATTCCTACTCGCAGAAGGCCGTGCAGAACCGGCTGCGCAATTTTTTCCGCGACCACGTGCGGGCCGGGAGCTTCGGCATCCGACCGAGCCGCGAGATGCAACTGGTGAAGGGCATCCTCGACTCGTGGCGGCGCGACTACGGCGAGGACCCGTCCGACGAGGTGATCGCGAAGATCGCCGATCTGCCGGCGGACCGCGCGGCCAAGGTCCGGGCCTACGTGCAGCAGTGGGAGCGGATGCCGGCGCCGCCCGTCTCGCTGGACGCGATGTTCAACGAGGACGGGGGGAACCTCTACGAGGTGGTCGAGGACCCCCACGCGCGCGAGGCCTCGCAGGGCGCGGAGGTCGCCGAGGTGTGGAAGGCGATGGAGAAACTGCCGGATCGTGCGCGCTACATCATGAAGCTGCGCTACATCGAGGGGCGCACGCTGGAGGAAACCGGGAGGCTGCTTTCGCTGACGCGCGCTCGCATCAAGCAGATCCAGGACGCCTCGCTGATCAAGCTGCGGCAGGTGCTCCGCAGCGGGGACCCCGGGACGTAGCGGCGGGGCGGGCCGCGGAAACTTCCAACGCCTGTAAAAACGGCGCCCCCGCGCTTCCAACGCCTGGAAATTACAGGCCCTGTAAAGCCGCGCCCGCGCGGCCTGAATTCGGAGCGGCGCGACGAGGGCGCCTCGCCCCACACGCGGGGCGCGCGTGCGCCCAGGGGTTCACGCGCGGCGTTCGATCTGGCGCCGGCCATCCACGACATAGTGGAGGCCGGCCGCGGCGGTGAACGCGCCCGCGGCGCCGACCAGCGCGGGAAAGTAGCGGTCGGGCCCCTGCGCCAGCACCCAGAGGATCGTGGCCATCTGGAGCACCGTCGCGAGCTTGCCGGTCCAGCGCGGCTGGACGTGGACCGCGCCCGCGAGATGGCGGACCAGGAAGTAGCCGCCCACCAGCAGCGCGTCGCGGCTGATGACCAGGGCCGTGAACCACACCGGGATGTGCGGCGTGAGGTCGGCCAGGTCCGGCCGGGTCAGCAGGATGAGGCCCGAGAGCAGCAGCGCCTTGTCGGCGAGCGGATCGAGCACGCGTCCCAGCGTGGAGACCTCGTTGCGGGAGCGCGCGAGATACCCGTCGAGGGCGTCCGTCGCGGCGACGGCGGCGAAAAGGCCGAACGCCCACCAGCGGTACACCGGCTCGGGCGCGCCGCGGTCGAGGCCGAGCAGGTAGTAGATGACGAGCACGACGAAGGCCGGGATGCCGAGGATGCGCAGGAGCGTGACCCGCGTGGCGAGGGTCAGCGGCGGCACTGGCGCGCGCGCGGTCATTCAGTCCCGCGCGACCGCCACCCGCACCGTCACGGGGACCACGCCCTTCAGGGCGTTCGAGACCGGGCAGTATTTCTCCGCGGTGTGCACAAGCTGGGCGGCTGTTTCCGTGTCGGCGCCCGGCGGGACGGTCAGCGTGACGGAGACGGCGATTTCCGTGAACCGCAGACCCTCCGGCGTCTTGGCCATGCGGCCGACGGCGGTGCTGGCGTAGCCCGCCAGCGCAAGGTTCTGGCGCTTGGCGACGCTCAGCGTGGTCAGCAGCATGCAGGACTCGACGGCGGAGACCAGCAGCAGTTCGGGGTTCCACACGGCGGCGTTCCCGCCGAATTCCGGCGGCGGGCTGACGGCGAGGCCGGGGCGCCCCGCGGCCTGCGCCTCGGCGTTCCCGCCGCCCGTCCAGCTCAGTTGCGTTTCATAGGTCCACATGGTCGGGCTCCTTTTCGCGGGAGCATACCAAACGCGGCGCGGCGGGACGAGCCGCTCATTCGTTTCGCAGCGCCTCCGCCGGGGAGATGCGCGCCGCCGCGCGGGCCGGCCAAAAGGAAAACGCGGTGCCCAGCAGGGTGGCCGTCGCCAGGGGCGCGAGCAGCACCCATCCGCCGAGGCGCAGCGGGACGGGAAAATGGTTTCGCGCGAGCCACAGCGCCGCGGCCGTGCCCGACGCGCCGGCCAGCGCGGCCGCGCCGGTCAGCAGGACCGCCTCGAGCACGAAGAGTCCGGCCACATCGAGCGCGGAGGCGCCCAGCGCGCGGCGCAGCCCGATCTCGGCCACCCGCTCCCGCACATTGGCGACCAGCAGGCTCATCAGCGTGGTCCCGCCGAGCACGAGACACAGGACGGCGATGCTGCCGGCCGTGAAGCGGATGGTGTCCTGCAGCTTGCGCAGCCGCTGGAGCAGCAGCTCCGGCGTGAGGAACGACAGGTTCCTGAGCTGCTGGTCCGGCTGCGCGAGCAGCGAGCGGGTGGTCGCGAGCGCGTCTTCGAGGCGTTGGCCGGGCGCGGCGCGGATGTAGATGGCGTCGAGGAACGGATCGGCCGCGCGCCGGCCCAGGATCCAGTAGGGCGGGAGCGTCAGCGGGACAAACACCGCGCGGTCGCCCGGCAGCAGCGTGGAGTCGGAGCTTTCGGATTCCAGCACGCCGGAGCCGATCCGCAGCAGCCCGACCAGGCGGAAGGGCATCTCGCCGATCCGCACCGTCTCGCCGACGCGCCAGTTCCACTCGCGCGCGAGGGATTCCGGCGCGACCAGCGCCCGCTCGCGCGCCGCGATATCCCGTTCGTCGAGAAACCGGCCCTCGGTCAGGCGCCAGGGCCGGATGCCGAGGAGGGCGGCGTCCACGGCCATGACCCGGACCTGCCGGTCTTCGCCCGCCGGCACCCCGTTGTATACGGCGATCCCCGCCACGAGGCCCTCCGGCATCTGGGTCCGCAGCAACTCGGCGTGCGCGGGGGCGAGCCGCGCCCGGCCTTCGCCCCCCTCCGGCTGGGTGACGGCGAACACCTGCGCGCCCATTTCCTCGACGATCTGGCGCGCCCGCTCCCGCAGCCCCCCGAGCACGCTCAGCAGGACGGTCAGGGAAGTCATGCCGACCCCAAGCGCCAAGAAAGAGAGGCCCGCCCGGCCGGGGCGCGCGCGGACGTCTTCGAGGATATCGCGCAGCGCCGCGCCCAGACGCCGGATCATGACGCGTCCTCCAGGCGGCCCTCGCGGCAGACCAGGTGGCGCGTCGCGTAGTGGAGCAGCCGCTCGTTGTGCGTCACCAGCAGGATCGAAATGCCGTCGGCGTGCAGCCGCTGGAACACCCCCATCACGCCCTCGGCAGACGCGCGGTCCAGATTGCCCGTCGGTTCGTCCGCCACCAGCAGGTCGGGACGGCGCGCCACCGCGCGGGCGATCGCCACGCGCTGCATCTCGCCGCCGGACATCAGGCGGACGGGTTGCTCCGCCTGGCCGGCGAGGCCGACGCGCTCCAGCGCGGCCGCGGCCGCCGCGCGCACCTCCCGCTCGGGCGCGGAGAGGTAGCGGTAGCGGAATGCGACGTTGTCGAGCGCGCTGCGGTGCGTCAGCAGGCAGAACTTCTGGAAGACCATGCCGAGACGCTCCCCCCGCAGCGCGCACAGCTCCCGCTCGCCCAGCGCGGAGACCAGGCGATCGGAAAACCGGATCTCGCCCCGGGTGGGGGTGTCCAGCAGCGAGGCGAGGTTGAGAAACGTGGATTTGCCCGAACCGGACGGCCCGGTGATGACGACAAAGCTGCCCGGCTCGATGTCGAGGTCCAGCCCGCGCAGGACGTGCAGCGGCCCGCGCGGCGTGGCGAAACTTTTCCACACCCCGCGCATCGCGAGCACCGGCCCGCCAGGGGTCACCGCGCGCCCCCCCCGCCGACAATCCGGTCGCCCGCCCGCAAACCCTCGAGGACCTCGAAGTGGCGGAAATCGCCCCAGCCGAGCTTGATCTCCCGGTCGGTCGCCGCGCCGCCGGCGCCCGCGACGCGCGCATACGCGCGCCCGCCCTCCATGCGAACGAAGTTTCGCGGAATCAGAAGCGCCCGCGGCGCGGCGTAGGTCAGCACCTCCGCCTGGACGGACATACCCGAGCGCAGCCGCGGATCGGTGTCGAGCAGGCCGATCACCGCGCGGAAGAACCGCTGCCAGCCGGGCCGGTCCATCACCGTGGTCGCCATCGAGCCGACGGACTCGACCCGGCCGCGCAGCGCCAGGTCCGGGTAGGACAGCGGGCTGACGCGGACCTCGCGGCCGGGCTCGACGCGCGACAACTCGGCCTCCGGGATCTGGATGTCCACGACGAGGTCGTTCATGTCCGGGAGGATCATGAACGGCTGGTTCTTGTAGAGGCTGTCGCCGACCCGCGCGGTGCGGAACTCGCCGCCGACGTGCAGCGGCCGGTACACCGCGACGCCGTCCGACGGCGCCGCCACCGAACAGGTGGCGAGCTGCCGCTCGGCGAGGGCGAGCTCCTGTTCCGCGGCGGCGAGCGTGGCGCGCGCCCGTTCCCGCGCGGCGGGGTGCAGGTAATCGCGCGTCAGCGCAATCTTCTGGTCGAGCTTTTCCACCTCCGCGCGCAGCTGGTCCACCTTCAGCTTCTGCTGCTCGATCTCCTGCTCGGAGACCAGCTCCTCCGCGAGCAGGCCCCTGGAATCCTCCAGGTACTGGCGTTCGGCCTCGTAGCTTGTGCGGGCCTCCAGCTGCTGCGCCTCGAGGTCGCGCAGCTCCAGCGGCAGCTCGGCCTTTTCGATCCGCTCGAGGTCCGAGCGGGCGAGCTGGGCGTCGCGCCGCAGTTTGAGCAGGTCGCGCTCGACCTGGGAGCTGTCGAATTTCACCAGCAGGTCGCCCGCGCGGACGGGGACGCCCTCCGGGGCCAGTTCGACAATGGTCGCGCTGCCGTTGAATTTGGACATGATGATGTCCACGCGTCGCGCCTCGAGTTTTCCCGGATATGTCGTCCAGACCTCCAGCGGGCCGGCGGCCAGCGTGTGCGCGGGGGCCTGCCCGTCGCGATCCCGGCATCCGCACGGCAGCGCCGGCAGCAGCGCGGCCGCCGCGAGGGCGCCCAAGGCGCCCAGGGCGCGTCGCGCCCTCACGGCGCCGCCTCGCGCGGGTCCACGCGCAGGTCCGGCGGCGTTTCGTGGAGCGTGCCGCCGGTGTTCAGGAAG
>CAYMCD010000023.1:0-33496 GCA_964388845.1 uncultured Verrucomicrobiota bacterium | reverse complement strand
GGTCTCCATGCTCACGGATTATATGCTGGAGCCGCGACGCCCGCGTCGCGTTTGGAGCATACGCCCGGCGCGGTCGCCGGGTCTCCATGCTCAAGGATTATATGCTGGAGCCGCGACGCCCGCGTCGCGTTTGGGGCATACGCCCGGCGGGGTCGCCGGGTCTCCATGCTCACGGATTATATGCTGGAGCCGCGACGCCCGCGTCGCGTTTGGAGCATACGCCCGGCGCGGTCGCCGGGTCTCCATGCTCAAGGATTATATGCTGGAGCCGCGACGCCCGCGTCGCGCTTGGAGCATACGCCCGGCGAGGTCGCCGGGTCTCCATGTTCGGGGATTATACCGCGCGCCATTTACGGCATCTGGTTTCAGGCGTGGAATCCGGCCGGGATGACCGCGTTCTTGGGGATGACAATCACGCCTTCGCGTATGGTGTAGAGCGGATGATTCTCATCCTTCCGCCCGTCCGGCGCGATGTAGGCGCCGTCGCCGATCCGCGCGTTCTTGTCCACGATCGCGTTCTTGATGTAGCAGTCGCGCCCGATGCCCAGCTTGACCTCGCCGGGCCGCGGCTCCTTCTCGTACATATCCGCGCCCATGATCACCGAATGCTCAATGACCGACCCGTCCCCCACGACGGCGCGGATGCCGATGATCGAGTGCAGGATCCGGTGCCCGGAGATGATGCATCCTTCGGAGAGCAGGCAACGGTTGAGATCGCAGCAATTGATTTTCGACGGCGGCAGGTACCGCATGTCGGTGTAGATCGGCGCCTTCGGGTCGTAGAAATTGAAATCCGGAACCGTGTCGGTGAGCGAAAGGTTCGTCTCCCAGAACGAGTGGATGGTTCCGATGTCGCGCCAGTAGCCGTCAAAGATGTAGCTGAAGACCTTGTGCGATTTGATGGAGGCGGGGATGATGTGCTTGCCGAAATCCTGTTGATCGGTCTCCAGCAGGTTTTGCAGCACGGCGCGGTTGAACACATAGATGCCCATGCTGGCGAGGTAGCGCTCGTCGGCGTACATCGGCGCCCGCAGGGCCTCGAGGGCCGGCGTGTTCCCGGGCTTCTCGACAAAATTCACGATCCGATGCTTCTCATCCACCTGCATGATACCCAGCGCGCCGGCCTCGCCGCGCGGCACGGGCTTCGTGCAGATGGTCACATCCGCGCCGTTCGCCTCGTGCTGGCGGATGACCGAGCGGAAATCCATCCGGTAGAGCTGGTCGCCGGAGAGGATGACCACATAGTCGGGCTCCTCCTCCATGAAGTAGCGCATGCTTTGCCGGACCGCGTCGGCCGTGCCTTGAAACCACTTCTCTGAACTGGGGGTCTGCTGCGCGGCCAGGATGCGCACATACCCCTTGGAGAACTGGTCGAACCGGTAGGTCCGCGCGATGTGCCGATGCAGGGATTCGCTGTTGAACTGGGTCAGCAGATAGATCGAGCGGATCCCGCTGTTGATGCAATTGCTGACCGGGATGTCAATCAACCGGTATTTTCCGGCAATTGGGACCGCCGGTTTGGACCGCTCCAACGTCAGCGGCAAGAGCCGGGTCCCCTGCCCGCCGCCGAGAATTACGCTAACCGCATGCATTCGTATCGCTCCTGTCGAATCGCTTTTCCCGACCCAAAACCAAACAACCCCAAGCGTTCGCTTGGGGTTGTGGTATATCGGCGACTATCGGATCGGACTATTCCGTCGTGGTCGTCGTCGTTCCGCCGCCCGAATCCGTCCCGATGCCGCCTTCCTGGGCGCCGCGCGTCGCAATGGTGATGATGCCGAACGTGCCGCGCGAGAGCGCGTCCACACGGGACACGATCGGGCTGTCCTTTTCGATCCAGGTGCCTTCCAGGCGGTATTGCACATTGGCCTCGGTCAGCTTGAAGGTCGTCTCGGAGGAACTGACCGTCGAGGAGGTCTCTTTCCGATTATCCACGATCACCCGTTCCGTCGTGGTCGCGTCGCCGCCGTAGGCCGGCACGGTGGTCGTTGTCTCCAGCAGATAAACGAGGTTTCCGTCGCCATCGTAGGCCGCCGTGGTTTCCGTGATCGTCTCGCCGAGAATCGCGTTCGTGGTGACCCTGGTGGACTTCTTGTAGGTGTAATTGTCGGATTCTTCGCGCGAGTCTTCGTCCTTGGTGATGGTGCTGCTTCCCTCGATTTCATTGACGGACACGGCGTGGATGATCCCGACAAATTCGACATCCTTCGCGGCCACCCCGTCCCTGCCCGTCCAACTGATCTGGGCCTGGACAAGCTCCGCTCCGGAGGGGAACCGGCCGCTGGCGCCCGCCTGGGAGACGATGCCGGGCGATCCCACCGACCCCTCGTAACGCGAACCCTGGCTGTCCACCACCTCCACGCGGTTGCCCGTCTGCCGGATCGTCAGGCGGTCAATCGTTCCGGCGCTCGTTCGATCCACCGCCCGGCCGCCGATGTTTCCGTTGTACACGCCCGAGAAGTTGATGTTGAGGCCCGCGCCCTGCGAGGTGTTGAGCGAGCTGCCACCGGCCGACCAGTCGCACCCCGCGCCGAGTAACGCGCCCACGCAGGCCACCGCGGCCAGTGTCAATATCCGTTTGCTCTTCATGTCTTCTCCTGTAGCGGCTGAGGAAGCGGGCCGCGTATTGGTGGTCAGGTTAGTGAAGCGAATCCCCGTTGGTCAATGCCATACTCCGCCTCACGGCCCGTTTGTGATCCAGACCCGGTAGACCCGGTGGATTGTGGACACCGGATCAGTATACGAGAGGGCGGTATCCGCCGAACTGGTCACCATGTAGAGATTGCTCCACACCCCCGCGAGCAGGTTGGTCGTGACGTCCAGGGAATACACCGCTCCATTCGTGGCGGACCACTGGATCACCAGGGGCGAATTGATCGCGATGCTGGTGAACACGGGCGGCAGCCAGCCCGCGCTGAGGTTGGTGCTGACCCCGGGGCCGGCCAGGATGATGGGGCCGTTCGTCCCGAGCGGGGAAACGAGCTGGTAGTTGCCGAGCGGCAGGAAGCCGAACTCGAAGACCCCGTTCGTGTCGCTCAGCGCGCAGTCCTGCACATGGTCGTTGAAGTTTTCGCCCAGCAGGCAGACCTCGGTGTTGCTTCCGGCCGCCAGCAGGCCGCTGATTTCACCGCCCTGCAGGATGGCGATGTCGTCAATGTACCAGCCGCCGGCGGTCAGGTTGTTCGTGTCCGACTGGAGCGTGAAGCGGAAATACAGGTTCGAGTCGTTCCCCAGCACATTCAGCGGGACGATCATCCTGCGCCACTTGCCTTTCGTGTTGGCGGCATTGTTCCGGTTCGGGATGAGCGTCACGACCGGCCGGTCGAGGCCGGTCACCCGCGTGGCGATGTCGGCGGGCGTCGCGGGCCGCACGACATCCAGGCGGACCACGTCGTTGCTGTCGGCCAGGTCCAGCCACTCGTGGTACACGAGGAAGAAGTCATTGTCGTTGTCCACGCCGGTGGCCGTGTTGGTGGCCGGCGGATTCTGCAGGCCGAAGATCGGCGAATACAGTTCCATCACGGCGTCGGGCGCGTAGTTGCCGCGCAGGTCGGTCCCATACACCCATCGCCCGCTGTAGGCATACGGCGGCGCGCCGTTGGAACCGATCAGCGAGTTGTCCGGGCGGCCCAACTCCCACTCATCCCTGGCGGTTTCGGGATTGCCCAGGCCGGGCTGGTGGAACCACTGATTGGTCCAATCCGGCGTGTAGGCCTGCACACCGGTGAGGTAGATCAGGCGGTTCGTATCCGGATCCTCCACGGGCCACAACGTCTCGTTCCCGATTTCGTACGTGATGCCCGTGAAGGAGGTCTCCAGGGGATAGCCCTGCCACGTCAGGAACGTGCCGGCATAGGCGTGCGGATACCGGTTGCCCATCCGCCAGCCGAAAAGCCGTTCCTGATAGTTCAGCGCCTCGAGGTCCGCGAGTGCCGGGCGTGTGAAACCGGGCAGATACCCGCCCCAAGAGCCGAGCCGCCGATAGGTATACGGAATCGTTTCCAGGGCCGCATTGGTCGTCTGGGTTCGATAGAGGGCATTTACGCGCGGATCGCGTCCGGCGGCAACGCCGCCCAGTTCGTGCTCCTGGCCATCCGGCACCAGGTCGCGATCCGTATCCGATCCCCTGGGCAGCGCGCCGCGCCGGCCGCCGAAGAGGAGGAGCGATGCCGAATCCGGCTTGATGGTGTCGCCGTCCACGATGGCGAATGCACCCACGCCGAGTTCGGGTTGGAAGAGCGACGGGATGATCGCATTCTGGGCGAACACCATCTGCCCGAAGGCGCGGGGCTCCGGCCCGACCGCCTGCTCGCCGCCCGGATCGGCCAGGACCCACCGGCTGCCGTTGGTCGTGACGATGTCGTAGTTGACCTCCTCTTCATCGTAGTACCACGTGTCGTTGTAGTAGTTCACCCCGTCGGTGCCGCCGAAGATCACCACCTTGTCCCGCTTCCCGCTGATCCGGTAGCGCGAGTTGTCGTCGCGGTAGAACTGGCCGCCGATGAACGCCATCGCCGCGCCCGCGCGCGGGCTCGGGCGCTGGCTGTCCTGGAAGTCGGTGATTTGCAACCAGCCGCCGGAGACATTGGTGGTGGTGATCGTCGTCACGCCGTTGGTATCGGTGACGCTGTTCGTCTGAACCGTGGCCGCCGTATAGGCCCACAGGTCGTTGAGCGGCCGGTTGTCCTTGTCGAACCCGCCGAAGATCAGGACGCGGTTGTTCACGTCGTCGTAGCACACCGAGTGGCCCCATCGCGGCGCCGGCGCCGGCGTGACCGGAACCTTGTTCCAGTACACGAGCCGGACCTTGCGCAGATCGGAGTTTTCCGAGGGAGTGGTCCCCAGGGGGAGTTCCTCGTCTTCTTCGCCAAACACCGGCGTGCCCTCGTACGTGTCGCCGAGGACCCCGTTCCCGTTGATCCCTCCGAAGACGATGATCCGGTCGTTGATGTAGTTGTACGCCATCGCGAACGACTTGCGCTGGCTCGGCACCTCGCCCTGCACCGTCTGGGCACGGCTCCCGAGATGCCACTGGGCCGGGACGCGGTACTTGGGGTTGTGCGTGATTCGGAGAAAACTGAAATTCTCCTCCATCAGCGCGCTCTCTGTTTCCGCCGCGTCGTTCGTGATCACAAACCCGATCGCGCGCCCCTCCCAATCCGGCTCCACGTACACCTCGAGGAGCAATGCGGTCACGTCAATGGGCAATTCGCCCGTAAAGCCGTTGGTGATGGTGAACGGCAGGCTGACCGAGGTGACGAACGAGCGCCCGTCCGCGCGCTCGACCGGCGTGCCGTGGGCCGCGAACTGCTCGTCGTCGTTCCACACGTACGCCTCGGACAGCGGATTGAAGTCCGGCGCCGAGCGGTTGTATTCCGCCACGATGTAGAGGTCGAGGTCGTTCGTCGGGGCGTCGGTGACCTTGATCACCAGCTCGGCGGCGATGAGGCGGTCGCAGCTGTCGCGGAAGGGAAACTCCTCGATCCGGATGCCCGTGGCGCGGTTGGTCGCGTAGGTGGTCTGGACGTCATACCCCGCCTCCGTCGCGTTCGTTGCGGCCGTCACTTCGGCGGCGAACGGTCCGAGCGGCACGCGGTCATTCACGCCGCCATCTTCAAGGGCGAGCCGGCTCTCCTGGTCGCGCGACAAATCGGCGTATATGCGCGTGCGGCCCGTGAGGACGACCGTATTGGACAGCGCGGGAGGATCGCCGATGTACTGCTCCACGACCCGCGTTTCCGCCGACTGCCACACGTCATACGAGCGCAAATTGTTATTGTACGCGCGGGATTCCTCCACGAGGTCGTTCAAGTCGTCAGTGGATTTGTAGTAGATCGTGTCCATCGGCTCACCGAGCGAGTACTGGTTCTCGTTATTCCAGCCGCCGAGGATATAGGTGAGGTCGTAGCTGGAGTCCCCGTAGCCGCGATCCCACGGGCGGTTCTTTGGCTCGCCGAACCGGATGCCCTCGCAGTCCCACGACACATCGCCGCACGGACAGGCCGGATCCTTGGTATTCGAGTAGCCCATCAGCAATACGGCGCTCAATTCGCTGAGTCCGCCCGCCGGCTCGGGCGCAAAGAAGCTGTCCCATGCGGCGTTGTTCAGAATCTGCTGACTGCGTGTCCATGCGTTGGATTTGACCCAGAACTCCCACACGTCGCCGAACTTCGTCGCGCCGTCGCCGCCGCCGATGACCACCAGCTTGCGGTTGTCGAGCAGGGCGTGGGTGCCCTCGCCAAACCGGTCGTCCTTGTCATTCCGCTGGTCTTTGATTTCGTAGCCCGGCACATACGTCATGCCGTGGCCCCAGCGCGCGGCGGGCATTTCGTCCGGCGCGTTGGTCGGCGCGATGCGCAGCCAGTAGGGCGCGCCCAGGCCGGCATCCGAGGGGAACACCAGTTGCCAGAGGTCGTTGTACGCCGCGTCGTAGTGGTTGGTGACGGCCGGGACATCGCGCCATTCCACCAGCATGTGCTCGACGACCGGGCTGGCCGCGTCCACCACGTAGAACTGGCCGGCGGAATTGATGAGGATCGAATTGGTCACGCCGGGCGCCCGCGCGGGCAGGTTGGTCCCGAAATTCGCGAACGTGAACGGCGCATTCGTGACGTTGCCGGTGAGGTAGTCCACATTCTGATAGGAGTAGATATTGCGGTCATCGAGACCGGCCCAGGCCCCGATGGCGATATTCGTCAGGCCGGCGGGCACGATGGACATCGCCTCGAGGAATTCGCGGGCGTCGAGGAAGGTCGCCAGTTGGCCGAAAACGGACGGATTGTCGGGGTGCGGCAGGGTCTGCGCGGTTGTAAAGGCCGTCAGCCAGTCGCATCCCACGCAGGTCACGACCTCGAACCGGGCGCGCTTGGCCGACTCGACCTCGCCCCACTTGCCGGTCACCGCAACGCCGTCCAACAGCCGGTCGCCGTCCGTGTCCTGCAACGTCGGATTGCCCAGCAGCATCGTGTGGTGCTCAATTCCGTCATCCAAGCCGTCGCCGTCCGTATCCGATACCCACGGACGCGTGCTGGCCCCATAGGGATCGTTTGTGGTGGCGGAGCCGTCCACCGCGAAGCGCAGCCGGTACTCCCGCTCGTTCCAGAGCCCGTCAAAGTCCGGATCGCCTTTCGGCCCCAGCGGATAGAAGCGGGTCACCGTCGTGCCGTCCACGAGGACCGGATCGCCCGGGTGCAGTCCGTTCAGCACCTCGTAGCCGTCGGGAATCCCGTCCCCATCGGTATCCGCGTCGAACGGATCCGTGGCGTAGTCCCAGATCGGCGGCTGGACGGCAAAAGGCGGATAATCGAAGTTCCACCCGTTATCAACGCCGCCGTACCACAAATTCAGCGTCCCGTACCAGACCGCGTTGAAGGCGGGGAACGAACTGGGGTGATTTCCGAACAGCGCGTCGCGGACGAGATACTCCTGGAGATTCGACAGGCCGTCGCCGTCGCCGTCCTCGTCGCCATCGGTCGGATCGTAGGGATTCAACGTCGAGCCGGACGGGCGGATGTTGCCGTCGGCGTCGAGCACTTCAAAACCGTCGGGCATCCCGTCGCCGTCCGTGTCCCAATCCGTCGGGCCGTCCGTCAGCCCGTCGCCGTCGAGGTCGCCGCCGGCCCACATGGGGAAGAACCCGCCGTCCTGGATGCCGTCCATGTCCTTGTCCCAGACCTCGCGCCCGTCGAGCAGTCCGTCGCCGTCCGTGTCGGGATCGGTCGGATCGGTGAGATAGACCAGCACCTCGTAATAGTCGGACAGATAATCCGCATCGGTGTCGCGCAGCCGCGGCGAGGTGCCGGCGAGAAATTCGGCCAGGTTCACCAGTCCGTCGCCGTCCAGGTCCGTGAAGGCGTCCGCCGGATCGCGCGGGTCGAGGCCGTACTGGTATTCCCAGCCGTCCGGCATGAAGTCGCTGTCGGTGTCGGCCTTGCCGGGGTTGGTCCAGTCGTTGGTGTTCGCAATCCCGTCCGTGCCGAGGAATTCCAGGTGGTTGACCAGGTCGTCCGAGTCCGGGTCGCGCTGCGGATCGTCAAGGTCGAGCAGGTCGAGCGCCGCGTTGGTCCGGTAGAGATACTCGAAACCGTCCCACATGCCGTCTCCGTCCGAATCCACTCGATGCGGCATGCCGTCCGCGAAGACCGGCGTGTCGGCGACGTGTCCGACGCTCACCGCGCTGTTGCTGGGGTACGTGACGATATTGGTGAAGATCGTGAGCGAGGGCACGATCGTGGGGACCGCGGGCGCGGTGCGGACGATGTCCCCGATGAAACGATCGCCCTCGATGGAGACGATGCGGCCCGTCCCGTCGCCGAAGTTGTCAATGCCGTCGAGGTAGCGGCCGACGAACAGGGCCTGCACCTCGGGCGTGAACTGGATGGCGTTGGTGTAGAGGACCGAATAAGCATACCGGTTCGTGATCCCGTCGTATCCGGTCTCCAGTCCGTCGGCGATGCCGTCCCCGTCCGAATCGGCGTTGAAGATATTCAGCCGGACGCCGAACAACCGGAACAGATCGAACTCCAGCAGGTTGTTTAATCCATCGCCCGCCCCGCCGTTTTCGGGGTCGTCATCGCGGTGGTAGAGGAACAGGTTCGTGTAGCTTTCGATCTCGAGGGCATCCCCCACCCGGTCGAAATCCGCGTCGGATTCGTAGAGGACGAATTCCGTCTCGTTCGTCACGCCGCTGAAGATTGTGACGGGCCGGTGCGCGGTGGCGCGATAGCCCGGCTTGCGCAGCGCGATGTTGTGCGACCCGGTCCGCAGCGTGGTGACCACGATCGTGGGCAGATCAAACGACGGGTCCACCAGTTCGTTCGTGGTGACCTGGATTCCGTTGACGAACACATCGAGGCCCGTGATGGCGTTGCCGAACGCATCCTTCGCCGAAATGCGGAGCCCCCCGTACGCGCCGGCCGTTTCGGATTCGGTGAACAGGACATCCACGCGCCCCCCGATCGGCGCCGTGATTTGCCTGGTTGTGAAGCGCTCGGACGCGCCGGTGGCGACCAGCGTCACCTCGTGCGGTCCCGCGAGGACGCCGATTTGCGCCGGGGTCAGGTTGGTCAGGACCTGCCCGTTGACCATGACGCGGTACGGCCCGCCGGTGGCGACGGTGACATACAGGCGCGAGGCCGCCTGGTTCGTCGCGATCGAGAGGAAGGTGGATTCGCCCTCCCGCAGGTCAACGGACAGCCCGGGATACAGCGGCAGGTTGGTGCCGGCATGGACCCCGTAGCGGCCCGGGGCGAGATCGGCCAGATAGGTCGGCGCGGCGCTGTTGGTCAGCCAATCCGGGAAATTCGGCGCGAGCAGCGGGTTGGTGGACGTCAGATAGGTGGCGGTCGCCGGCGCGCTGGTGCTGCCGTTCCATATGGACGGCGCGAGGTTGTTGACCCAGACCGGATAGACCGACCCCGAACCGTTCGGCAGCGCGATGCCGAGCCGGGGCGCGCCCTGTCCGGGCTCCAGCTCAAAGTGGGCATTGGTCGTGGCGCCGGCGGACAGGAGGGCCGCGAGGCCGGAGGCCGACACCGATTCGCGTTCGAACACGCCGGGCCTGAATCCGTTGCCGAACGCGTATCCGTTGGTGAACAACAGGCCGTCGTAGAACTCGTCGCGGAAGCCCTCCGCGGACGCCTTGATATAGAAATGGCCCCGCGGAAGGCCGGCGATCCGGTAGCTCCCGTCCATCGCCGTGTCCGCCTCGCCGAACACCTTGCCCGGCAGGACATAGCTGTGTCCGTCCACGCGGTTCGTGATGCCGCCTCGGCCCAGCGCGCGGACCGTCGCGCCCTGCACGGGTCTTCCGTTGATGTCGCGAACCCAGCCCTGGATGACCGTGCCCTCGAAGAGGCGGACATCGTCCACCCACCAGCCGCGATAGGCGTTGTTGATGTCGTTCAGGATGGTGAACAGGAAGCGGACCTGGACGTTCGACTTGCCCGCGAACGCGCTGGCATCGGCGACGCGGTAGGTCCAGCGCGCGGTCTGGTTGGACAGGTTGATATTGGTGACGCCGCTCAAACCGGACATCGTCTGGCTGATGTTGATCCAGTTCGTGTTCGGCAGGGCGCGCACCTGCACGACGGTCTGATCAAAATTCGGCTCCGTTTCGTAGTATTCGACCCAGCCGACGAACAGGTTGGAGATGGCGAGCGCCTCGTTCGTGATGGTCGGCGATTGCAGGGCCATGGCCACCGCGACGCCGAGGTTGTAGGTGGCGTTCGAGTCCGTGCCGCCGGGATCGAAGGCGGCGCGGCAGGCCGTGCTCGTCGTCCGCTGGTGCATGTACACGATCGCGAAGCCGCCGGTCGAGGGCGCCGGTTCGACGGTGGACAGGTGCCACATGTTGAACATCGCGGGCGCGCTGACGGCGTAGGAGGACCAGGCGCTGCGGGTCCCGGAGGTGGCCTCGAAACTCTCGAACAGCAGGTTGTTATAGGCCAGGACCGGGCCCGTCGGGCTGATCCCCAGTTGCACGGCGTCGCCGTCGCTCAGGAAATTGCCGTTGCTGTCCGCCAGCACGGGGTCCGATCCGATCAGGATTTCATAACCGTCGTCCAACCCGTCCCCGTCGGAGTCGGCCAGCGCGGGATCGGTTCCATGCACGGTGACCTCCGCGCCGTCGGACAATCCATCGCCGTCGCTGTCCGGGTTGTTGGGGTCGGTGCCGTACTGGTATTCCTGCAGGTTCGTGAGGCCGTCGGCGTCGGGATCGCCCGCGGCGTCCGCCGGGTTGATCGGATCCAGACCGTTGATCATCTCCCACCCGTCGGGCATGCCGTCCAGGTCCGTGTCGAAGGCGGTCGGGTTGGGTCCGGCCGGGACCGCCACGTTGGTGATCGCGCACAGCGCGCCGCCGACGGTCTGCCACCACTGGAACTCCTCGAAGTTGGATGCGCCGTCGCCGTCGGGGTCCGCGCCGGGCAGGTTGATCGCATCGCCGTCCCCGGGCGTCAGGGTCCGGACGTTGTCGGCGCCGTTGTCCACGGGATTGAGGAAGACGATATTCGTGTTCAGCCAGGAGATCGCGTTGGTCTTGCCGAGGTTGTTCGTCGAGAAGGTCCACTCCCATCCGTCCCACATGCCGTCCTCGTCGGTATCCTTGTTGCAGGGCTCCGTGCCGGCGGCGATTTCGGTCGCGTTGTCGAGGCAGTCGCCGTCGTTGTCCCCCGCGCCGCTGACGGGGCCGGCGGAGCGGATGACGGTGTTGGCGTCCATCTGGCCGTTGGTGTCCACGGCGCGGACGCCGAAACAGTAGACCTGGTTCGCCGTCAGGTTGGTGACGGTGAACGACGTGAGGTTCGTGACCGTCGCGATGAGGTTGCTGAACACGTTGCCGGCGTCGCACGACGGGGATACGCCGCAGGCGAACGTCTGCGTGCCGCGATAGATGCGGTAGTAAACAGTGGTCGAGATATCGTCCACCGCCGGCAGCCAGCCGAGCGCCACATCCCCGTTGGTCCCGCCGACGGCCGTCTGCAGGCCCGCGAACAGGGGCGGCTCCCGGTCGGAGATCACCGTATAGGTCGCGATGATCGAGTTGCTGTCCGCGGCGAGCGGGAAGGAGACGATCGGCAGGCCGTACCGGTCCGCCACCGACACCGGCGCGGCCGCTTCTTCCGGCCAGATGTCAACGCCCGGCACATCGCCCGCGCCAAAGAGCGAAACCCAGTTGGTCTGGCCCGGCCGCCACTGGCGCACGAGGATGTAGTTGCCGTTGGAGGTGCCCGCGCGCCAGGAGACGATGACGTTGGTCGTCCCTTCGATCTCGCCGACACTGATGCTCGGCTCATAGGGGTAGATCGCGTTGACCCCGTTCGTCGTCGCGCTGACGCCGGGATGGGTGGCCGAGCCCGACATCTGCGACCACGACCCGCCGGTCCGGCGCGCCGCGAAAATCTGGTGCGCGGCGTACGGCAGCGGGGCCGAGACCTGCTGGCGCCACGCGAGGAAGAGATCGTCCGACCGGTCCGCCGCGACCAATTTCGGATCGCTGATGAAGAAGAGGGCGTTGGAGTAATTCAGCGAATCCCACGTCGCCCCGTTCCACTGGCGCACCGAGATGCTGTTGTTGATCGCGGACTCCTTCCAGGCCACGACGGGGCGCCCGAGGCGATTGATGGCGAGCGAGAGCGCGGACGCCACATTCGCGGTGTTGGTCGAGGACAGGGCCAGGCCATTGGTGTGCGAGCCGGCCAGACCGACCCAGTCCGCCCCGTCCCAGACCGAGACGCGGGCGTGGATCTTGTTCGTCGTGACCCCGGAGTATTGAAGCCAGGCGACGACCGGGCGCCCGTTGCTCATCACCCCGATTTGGGGCGAGAAGGTGTTGAGCGAGACGCTGTTCGGCACGCCGAAGTCCTGCGCGGAGCCGTTCAACTGGATCCAGTCGCTCCCGTCCCACTGGCGGACAAAGATCCGGCTGACGTTCGTGCCCCCGATCTCGCGCGGACGCTCGCGCCAGGCCACAAAAACATTCTCGCCGTCCACCGCGACGGAGGGTTCCTCGGAATCCTCCAGCGTCCGGCTGATCCCCGTCTTGACCGCGGAGTGGCGGTAGCCGGCCCACTGGTCCTCCATGCGCCACCAATTGTCCAGCTCCGAGAAATCGCCGTAGGGGCCGACCCACCGCTTGACGTAGACCTGCTTCTGGCCCCCGACGTCCAGCGCGGCGAAGGCGATCACGGGCTTCGAATTGGTGTCGAGCGCCATGGCCACGCTCTCGCCGAGCGTCCGGCCTTCGATGCCGATCCCCTTCATAATGACGAGGGCGAACGGCTGCTTCTCGGCGGACGAGACCTGGTACCCGCGGACCTGGATCGTGTAGGTCCCGATCGGCGCGTCGCTGATCACCACGGACTCGACGTTGTTGTATTCGTCGCCGTAGAGCGGATCGGGATTGGTGAATTTCCGGGAGTTCACGCCGTCGAGGTCGTACTGGTTGCCGAGGTAGCCGCCCCCGCCGGGCGCGCGCACGATCAGGTCAATGTCGTTCACCAGCTGGAAGGAATTGCCCGGGGTCCCGGCCGGGTCGTTCCACGCCAGCGCGATCTTGAGGCCGCCCTCCCCCGCCTGGAGCGGAAGCTGGTAGGAATAGATTTCTTCCGTGCCGACCGCGTCGGTGACGGTCTGGTCGAGGTAGATGATCTCGTCCGTGGGCCGGAGGGCCGTCCCGCTGATGGAGCGCTTGATGTCAATGAGACCGAAACCCTGGTCAATCGTATCCACGATGGCGCTGTCGTACGGCATCTTGTAGACCAGCGAATTGACCATGCGCGCGCCGGCGACCAGGGCGGCCTTCATCAGCGCCGGGCTCGGCGCGACGCCGAAGAGGTTGGTGTAGTACTGGTAGAACAGCGCGCCCGCGCCCGCGGCGACGGGCGTGGCCATGGAGGTTCCGCTGAAGAAGGCGTAGTTCGTGCCCGAGTTCACGTTGTCGTACCGGTAGTCCCGGTGCGGCAGCAGGGGCTCGATCAATTCGTCCGGCAGCGTTTCGTGCGACTGCGCGGAGAGGACGTAGGCGCCGGGCGCGACCAGGTCGGGCTTGAACCGGATATCCGTGGCGGTGACCGGCCCGCGCGAGCTGAACGAGGCCACCTGCCAGTCGCTGTCCGTCTCGAGCTCGTAGCCGGGCAGATTGTACGCCTTCCTGCGCTGCTCGATCGCGCCGATGGTGATGACGTTCTTGGCGTTGCCGGGTTGGCCGACGGTCCCCGCCGTCCCGCCGGTCCCGTCGTCGGCCCCCTCGCCGCTGTTGCCCGCCGCGAAAAACGCGATCAGTTCCTGGCGGCCGGCCGTGTTCGTGTCGGCGTCGAGGACCAGCGCGTCCCAGATCGCGCTCAGCGCGCCGTATTCGAAGAGGGTGTTGCCCCACGAATTATTGGAGATGCGCGCGCCGGCCTCCAGGGTCAGCCGGGCCTGGTCGGCGTCGGAAAAACTGTTGAAATCCTCGATGACCACGATCTTGGCGGCGGGCGCGATGCCGGCGAACTGGTTGGTCCCGTAGGGCGCGGCGCCGGAGCCCGGCGACTTGACCACAGTGTCGGACAGCGCGCCGTTGCCCAGGATCGTGCCCGCCACATGCGTGCCGTGTCCGTCGTTGTCGCCGGGAAGACCGTCCGACGTCGGCCCGCCGTCGTCCATGTGGTACGCCACGATGCGGGTGTTGAGGTTCGTGCTGGTCGGAAGCGACGGGTCCAGCGCGAAGGTCGGGTGCACGAAATCAATGCCGGAGTCCGTCAGGCCGATGGTGACCCCCGCGCCGGTCAGAGTGGGATGCGACTGGCGCAGCGAGCTCGCGCGCACCCGCCGGTTCGCCAGGTCGTTCAGGGTCCGGCGCGGCGCATCGGGCTCCACCCACTGGACGCCGGGCAGCGCCAGCACGTCCGGCAGTTTGTCCGGGGGCAATTGAAAGGTGACGCGCTCGCGGCCGTCAACCGTCTGGGTCTCGAGCACCTCTCCGCCCGCCGCGGCGATCGCCCCGGCGGCCGGGCTGCCCCGGAAAGAGAGCGCATTGAATTTTCCAGATTCGACGCGGGCGCGCGCCGCCTCGTCCGCCTCGCCGAGGACCGCGGCGAGCACGTCGCGGCTCATTTTGAAATAGGGGTGATACGGTTCGATATGGGCGACGCCGGGCAGATTCTGGAGGGCGGCGATCTGTTCCGGGCGCGCGCGGACGGCGAACGCGGCGTTGGGAACATAGTGCGTGATCTCGATCCCCATGCCGGCCAGGCGGAGGCGATCCGCGTCGGAAACGGGCCGGTCGAACTGGACGATCTGGTGCTCGGCATCCCATGGCGCGGCAAACCGAGCGGGCACCGCGAGCTTCTCGCCGCGCCGCGCCGCCTCGGTGTCAATCACGGCATTGCCCAGCAGGATGGCCGGGCTTCCGCGCCGGCGCAGCTCGCCGAGGGGTCGCTTCGTGTTGGTCAGCACGCCCCGGCCCAAGTCCCCGGGTCCCAGGCGGGCGGGGGCCGCGTCCGCGGACGCGACGGAGCCCTGCTGCCCCGTGAGGCGCGCCTGCACAAGCCGTTCGTCCTCGTCCGGGCCCCGCTCATAGACAAGGGCGCGGCTCTGCGCCAGCGCGGCGAGGACCTTCTCGATCGGCGCGCCGTCGAGCGAGGCGGTGACACGGGCCTCCATCCGCGGATCCATGTCGAGCTTCAGGTCGGTCAGCTCGCGCAGCCGGGCCAGGACATCCGCGACGCGGGCGTCGCGCGCGCGCAACGTGTAGACGTCGCCCGAACGGTCGAGCGAGAATCCGCCGTCGCCGGACCGCTGGTCCAGCGCGCGGGAGGGGGCGAGAACGGCCAGACCGATCGCGGCGGCCGTCACAAGCAAGCAGCGGAAGCGAAGTTTCACACGGCACCTCTTGGGTAAATCAATTTCTGCGGCCTGGCCACACCGCTACTCCGGGGCCTGATCCACCGCGGCCAATTCGCGCCGGATCGCCGCCTCGGTCTCCCGGAGGCGCCGCACGGCGTGGAACAGCTCCTTGCGCTCGGCCTCGAGGGCCTTGATTCCGGGTTTGAGCGCGAGCCGCGCCTTCAACTGATCGCGCGTCTCAAGCACCTGCTTCTCCAGCGCGATCAATTTTTCGCGCAGGGCGACAAGTTCAGGGTCCTGGTATTCGAGATCGTGCTGCTCGCGCCGCAGCGCCTCCTGCCGGGCGGCCAGGTCCCGCTCCCCCTTCTCCAAATCGGCGCGCACCCGGGCCAGCTCAGCCTCCAACCGGGGGCGGTCCGCCTGCGCGGAGGCCGGGAGATGAAAGGCGGAAACGCCCAGCAGACAGCACGCGAGGAAAAGGAGACGGTTCATCAAACAGCCCAACCACCTAACCGCTTTGACGGACCTGACATAACTGTATTCGTATAGGCGTCAAGATACCCCAAGGCAATCCATTAATTCAAAGCGGTCGAAAAATCGGTTCACCACGGGCGGCATGGGGGCCGGATCGTCAAATTTCGACCCGCTCCACCGGGCATTCCGGGATGGAGCCGAGGAAGTGCCGGCCATACCACTTTCCGGCAATGCGGGGGTCAAGAATGACCACGATGCCGGTGTCGGTGGCGGAGCGGATGAGGCGCCCGACGCCCTGGCGGAACTTGAGGATCGCCTCCGGCAGGCTGTATTCGCGGAACGGATCGCCGCCCCGTTCGGTGATCCGGTCCATCCGCGCCTTGACGACCGGTTCGTCGGGCACGGCGAAGGGCAGCTTGGTGATGATCACGTTGCTGAGCGCCTCGCCCCGGACATCCACACCCATCCAGAAGCTGTCGAGGCCGAACAGCACGCCGTTTCGGCAGTTCCGGAATCGGTCGAGCATCTGGGTCCGCGGCAGGCCCTCGCCCTGGACCAGCAGCTCATACTCCTGTTCGGCAAAATCCTTGCGCACCCGCTCCGCGACGGCCCGCATCAGGCGGTCCGCCGTGAAGAGGACGAACGCGCGCCCTTTCGTCATCCGGACAAAATAGCGGACCGCATGGGCCGTCGCCTCGGCGAACGCCTCCGCCTGGTTCGGGTCCGGCATGCCGTCCGGCAGGAAGACCTTCATCTGCCGCCCGTAGTTGAACGGCGAGCCGACCTGCTCGAGGTCACACTCCTCCGCGCCGACGCGCTGGACGAAGTAGTCGAGGCGGCCCTCGACGGCGAGCGTGGCGCTGGTCATCACGATGCAATTGAACGCCTCGAACAAATCGTGCCGGAGCAGCGGCGCCACTTCGATCGGCGCGGAATAGAGGACCGTTTGAGGACGGCGCGCGCCCTCGCTGGCCACCCAGTACACGCTGTCCGGCAGCGATTGCTCCATGAAGGCGCCGAGCGAGAGAAGGATCTCGTCGCCGCGCCGCCGCGCCGCGGCGAGCTCCGCGCGGACATCGAGGTCCTTCTGATCGTCGTGGATGTCGCGCACGAGGAGGCCCATCCGCTTGATGAGATGCGGCAGCGCCGTCTCGACCGGGATCGGCGCGGCGGCGACCTGCTGGTTCTTGTCGCGTCCGAATCCGGCCCAGTTGCGGACGGCCGCGAAGAAGCGGGCCACCTCCTCGTAGATTTGCGCGGCGAGGTGCGCGGCCTCACCCTTCTTTAGGACGGCGAGGATGCCCTTGTTGGTCTCCGGCACGTAGAGGCGGCGGAGCCAGTGCTCGAACTGGTACTGGGACAGGCGCAGACCGAGGTGGTCGCTGGCGACCTGCTCCATCATGTGCGCCTCGTCCATCACCGCGATGGCGGTCCGCGGCAGGATGCCAGCCTTCTGACGGCGCAAGGCGAGGTCCGAGAAGAAAAGATGATGGTTCACGACCAGCAGGTCGGCGGTCTGGATTTCCCGCCGCGCCTTGAAGAGGAAGCACGGGGCATACTCCGGGCACTTATGGCCCATGCAGTTGCCGTGCTCGACATTGACGGCATTCCAAACCTCGTGGGTCGGCTGCGTCTGCAGTTCCTGCAAGGTGCCGTCGGCAGTCCGCCGGCTCCATGCGCGCAGGCGTTCGAGTTCCGCCGCCTGGTCGGCCCGGAACAAGTCTCCGCCCATCCGTTCGGCGCGCGCGAGGCGGCGCAGGCACAGATAGTTGCCCCGCCCCTTGACCAGGACCGCCTTGAAATCAACCCCGAGGTGCTGCTGGAGAAAAGGGATATCTTTCTGGATAAGCTGCTCCTGGAGCCCGATCGTATAGGTCGAAACCACGGTCTGGACGCCGCGCTGTTTCGCCGCCAGGATCAGCGGCACGAGGTAGGCGAAACTCTTTCCGACACCGGTCCCCGCCTCCACGGCCAGATGCCGCCCCTGCTCGATCGCGTCGGCCACGGCCAGCGCCATCTGACGCTGTTGCGGGCGGACCTCAAATGGGAACGGCTCCGCGCGCGACGCCTGCTCCATCCGCCCGCCGGGGCGGAAGAACGCATCCACCACCTCGCGCAGCGGAGTGGCGCTGTCGCCGGCCGGGGTCTGCGGCGCAATCAAGGCTTCCTGGCTCCGGTGATGATCGTCCCGGCACCCGCGCACCCCGGGCAAGCCCATTGACCCGCGCCGCCGCAATTCGCGCAGGACACGGTGACGGCTTCCGAACGCTTGCCCGTGGCGTGGCAGAACGGGCAGGGTGCCTGGGTGGCGCTGAGGCGGCGCTGGTAGCGACCGGTGCCATTGCACTGTGCGCACGGCACCTCGCGTTTGGATTGCAGGTTGCCGCGCCCCTCACAGGGCATACAGGGTATGCGTTTGGCGCCCCGGCAGTCCGGGCAGGTGATGGTCTTCCTGTCCTCGATAATTCCCATCGTGACGAGCGCGGGCTTCAGGCCATTCCGCCACCACAAACGGTAACGCGGTTCGCCGCCCGCCGGTTGAAACGCCCACCACGCGAGCGCGGCCACGACCAAAGCAAAGATTAGTTTGCTGGCGCCGCCTATCAGGGCATCCATGCTGATGAGTCGCATCGGCGCGCGCGGGGGCGGATTCGGATAGCCACAGGCCGCGCACCCTTCCGGCGGGCGGTAATACGCGCCGCATCGTGGGCACAGCGAATCGCCGCTCACACTCCCCCCGGCGCGCAGGGACGGTCTCGGCGCCGGATCCGGCGTGGGATTCAGGGTCGGCATGCGGACTATTTACACGATTCCGTTTCGCTGCGCAGCAGCGATCTCAATAAGAAGGCCACACTTGACGCCCGCCGGGGGAACGGGAATTCTCGTGGCATGCGGAATCTGCGCGGGAACCCAGGCGGCTTCACGTTGATCGAATTGCTCGTGGTGATCGCGATCATCACGATCCTCGCCGGCGTGGTGACCGTCAGCCTCGTCCGAAAACCAGCGGAGGCGCGGATCGCCGCCGCGAAATTGCAGATCAAGGAGCTGCAGACGGCGCTCAACATCTACCGCACGGAGCAGGGCCGCTTCCCCACGCAGGAACAGGGACTCGACGCGCTGGTCCGGGCGCCGGACCGCGAGCCGATCCCCCGCAGCTACCCGCGCGATGGCTACCTGGAGGGAACCAAGGTCCCGATGGACCCCTGGGGCGTTCCTTTCGTCTACCTGGCGCCCGGCCGCGCCGGCGAATCCTACGAGATCCTCTGCTACGGAAGCGACGGCGAACCCGGCGGCGAGGACGATGCGGCCGATCTCTCCAGCTCCTCCATCTAGGATCGCGCGCATCCCGCATCCCGTCATACGGATGGCCTCTTCGCCCGCCTTCACGCTGATCGAGGTCCTCATCGCCCTCGCGATCCTCGCGCTGCTGGCCTATACCGTGGCCTCCTCGCTTTCCACGGCGCTGCGGGCCCGGTCCAGCGCGGATTTGACCGCGCGCGGCGTCCGGATCGCCGTCGCGCTGGAGGCCGAGTTCCGCATGCACGGCACGCCGACCAACACCATCGCGCGGCACGGCGCGGAGTGGATGTTCAACAGCACGGCCCTGTCCACCGGGCCCGCCACGAATCGCGTCGGATGGACCGTCTGGGAGATCATCGCGCGCGGTAACCCGTCCATCCAGCGCCGGATCGCCTTCGAGCAGGCCGAATAGATTGAACCTGCAAATAGCATCACCGCGGAGACGCAGAGGACGCGGAGGTGAACACTGGGTTAACAAATTTCGCGCCTGACCTTCCGTGGGTTTCTTCGAGGCCGATTGAGAGGCCGATTTTGCTCCGCGCACGCTGCGCCTCGGCGGTGAAATTTCCGGGTTAACAGAAGGCTATGCGAGGAAGATGCGCTCCAGGCTGGAGCGCGAAACGTTGCCGCGCTGGTCGACGGCCTCGATGAAATAGCGTACGTCCCCCGCCCCGACGGGCAGGTCGCAGGTGTGGAGGCGCGCGGTAGCCGTCGGCCGGGTCCGGCTCGGATAGGGCCCGTGGTCCTTCAGCGGCAGGGCCGTTTCCTTCCCGCCGACGCGCAACAGCACGCGGGCGGACCGGAGGCCCGACACATCGTGGATGAAGGTGTGCAGGACGCCCTGGCGCGGCGCGTCCCACAGCCCGCCGGCGCCCCAAATCTTGCCGCCCGGATTTTCCGGAAGAATCCAGGGCGGAAAGATCGTCGGGCCCGTCGCGTCGCGGCCCGACTGGAGCAGCGCGTCGAGATCGCCGCGCGTCAGGCCCATCGCCTGGTTCGCCGCTTCCGTCACCTGCTCGTCCCAGATGTCCTGCCCGGTCCAGTACCAGTAGCAGCTGGTTTCCGCGGTCAGCATCAGGCGGCGCGCCCGTTCGAGGCCGGCGGCGGCGGGCGCGGCGTCCTCCAGCGTGTGCACGGCGTTCTGGAGCGCGGTGAGCACGGCCCAGGAATTGAGGTCGGGCGAATACGGGTCCCGGCAACGGCTGAACCACTTGGCGAATTGCGGGTCGCCGTTGTCCGCCCCGCTCCAGGAACCGGGTTCGACATGGACCGCCTGCTCCGGGTCGGGCGGGAAGCGGTCCAGGTAATCGCGGATCGTGGTCAGCTCGAACCGGGGATCCTGCTGGAGCCAGTTCACGAGCCGGCCGGTGTTGTGCCGGTAGTAGCTGTCCGCTCCACCACCGTAATTGTCGCCGTCGGAATGCAGCAGGAAGAAGGGCGGATGCAGCGGATCGTACGCGCCGCTTGCGGCGAGACTCTCGTAGAGCTGGCTGAAGACCGCCGGGTATTGCAGCGCGCCGAATCCGCCGCGCGCATCCTCGTTGCCGAGGTAGCGTTCCGCGGGCACGCCGATGATGGTGTGGCGCTTGCCGTCAGGGTCCTCGTAGCGGATGTACTCCGGGCGCAGGAGCGACGGGCTTATCTTCGACGCCGCCCAGACACCCTGCAACGGGAGCCAGTCGCGCACCTCCGGATTTTCCTGCTCGGCGGGGTTCGGGGGCAGCATGCCCTCCTGCGGGCCCCCGTAGGGATAGCCCTTGCAGGCGCGCGCGCGGTGGATGCTGTCGTAGATGACCGCGTCCACGCCGGCCTCGCGCAGCGCGGGGATCATGCGGACGTGGAACGCCGTCTCCGGCGGGAACAGGATGGAACCGGCGTCCACGCCGAAGGTCTCGCGGACGAGCGCGCGATGCCGCGCGATCTGATTCACGATGTTCCGCCCCGGGATCAGCGCCATCAGGGGATGAAAAAGGCCGAACGCGGTGAAGGCGACCCGCGGGTTGCCCAGCGCGGTCTTCGCGGCGGCCGCTTCGCGCAATTCGTTTTTCCAACCCTGGAAATGGCCGTAGCAAAGGCCCTCGCGTTCGCATCGGTCGAGCTGTTCGATCAGGCTGCCGCTCCAGCTCGTGCTCAATCCCGCGTGGTCGAGGCCGCCTTCAATGTACTGGCGGATCGCGGCGGGAATGAACGAGGAATACGGCCCGGCGCGCTGGTCGAAGATGCTGGTCTTTTCGTCATCCCAGAAAGCCGGATCCGCCGCCCGGTAATAGGGCTGGTGCATGTGCTTGTGGATGCCGAAGCGGATGCGCATCCCGTTCTTCACCTCGGGGCGCGGCGGCGGCGCGGCGACGGTTTCCACGCGCGGGGCCGGCGGGGCCTCAATCACCAGTTCGGAGTAGGTCTTGACCCAGTCCCCCGCCCCGGCCGCAATCGGGTCCGACCGGCAGCAACCCTCCGCCTGGACCGTGTAGCGTCCGGGCCGCAAGAGGCCGGCGGGCACCGTCACCGCATAGTGATTCCGCTTCGGCCGCTCAATCTGGTGATCGCGGAACAGATGCTGCCGCCCACCCTCCCACAGGATGATCTGGGGAAACGGAACGGACGCGTCCGTCATCATCGTGATGGCAAACGCGGGATTGGCGCCCGTCTCCGCATCCGCGGCCAGGCGGGCCGGGTACTCGATGGAACGTATCGCGAACATGCCTCACAGGCAGTCGAAATACTCGGTTTCGTTCGGCCATGGAACGCTGCCGATCAGCACGCCGTTGGCATACACGCTGATGGTCTCGACACCGACCCCCGCGGGGAACCCGATCGGCTTCGGCACTGTCAGCGTGACAATCTCGGTCGGGCACGACCGCGCCGGCTGCGGGGACGATGAGACATCAGCGCCCCAGGTCGTCGTCACGCGGATCGTGGCGTTGGTGCAATGACCGCAGGCATAAACGTTGATGTCTATCGTCTCGCAAGGCGACGTGCTGTCGAGGTCGAACGACTCGCCCCCCGTGGTTACGCAGGGCGGCGCGGGACTTGGTTTGTCCTCATCGTCGTCGTCGTCATCATCCCGACGCGGCGGCGGGCTGTTGGTCGGCGCGGGCGGGGAACCGCCGCCGCTCCCGCCGTCGTTGTGGTTCTCCAGCAGCACGCCGCCGCCGACCAGCGCCGCGCCGCGCGCCAGCCAGAGCAGGCCCTTCTTGCCGCCGAGCGCCGCGCCCCCGCCCTCGCCGCCCGAGCCGCCGGCCGCGGCCCCGCCCGATCCGGACATTTCGGCGTGTTCGATGATGTTGACCGGGCTCCAGACGGTCTGGGCGACGGTGTCCTCGCCCCCTTTCCGGCCCTTGGCGTCAATGTAGTACCAGAACCGGGTCAGTCCCTGGATCATCGAAACGGGAACCACCGCCTGGTAAGCACCGCCTCCATCGCCGCTCATCTGGATCGGGGTGGGCTTGCCCGCATCCGTGATCCGCAACTGTAACAGCACGTCGGTCAGCGAGCCGGCCGGACACTCGATTTTCGCCGTGATGACGGCGGGCGTCCCGCGCATGACGCTGACCGTCGGCGTGTGCAAAATGGAGGGGCATCCGCCCTTGGCCTCCACGCGGACCGGATCCGCCGCCATGCCCGCCGGCGCAAGGCCCCAAACCAACACCCAACAGAGCAAAACGGGATACAATTTCATGGCTCCTCCTGAAGCAGCGGTCGCCAGCCTATGCGCGACGGCGCGCGAGGTCAATGCCGGCTTGCCTCATCGGGGGCGAGCCTTTAGCGTCGAGGCGATTGAGGTTTTGACATGTATTTCCGCAAGTTTCCCCACCCCTCGAATTTCGACTACATTTCGAACGTCCGCCCGGGCGGCGCGGCCCGCGCGGGTCGCACGGCGCTGCGTACACGCGCCGTCCGCCACGCCGGCGACCTCATCCACCTGCAGGTCGCGGGCCCGTGGCCGCGCAATCCCAGCATCGCCGGTCTGACGCCGCCGCCGCGTGTGCCGTGGTCGCGCGGGGCGATTCGGGCCGCGATGGACCGGACCTTCGCGCTGACACTCCGCTCGGCGGACGGCGACACGATCCTGTCCGCCCCTTCCGGCCGCGCCTTTGGCGTCAGCGGGACGGGCTCCATTTTCCTGTTCGGCCTGGAGGAGGGCGATCGCTTCTACGGCATGGGCGAAAAGATGCTCGGCCTTGAACTCTCGGGCAAACAGAGCAAATTCTGGAACACCGACGTCTTCGCCGACTTCCACTGGAAAGAGGTCTTCGACGACCGCCCGGATCCCTATTACGCCTCGATCCCGTACCTGATCCTGCGCCGCGGCCGCCACTGGGTCGGCCTGCTGCTCGACAACCCGCACGCCGCGTTCATCGCCACCGGCGCGAACGTGAAGATTGGCGGGGGCCAGATGGACCTCGGCGCGCCGCAGCGCATGATCGCGCTCGGCTCGGAAAACGGGGCGGCGGACCTCTATATCCTCGCGGCCGACTCGCTCGCGGCGTTGACGCGCAAGTTCCAGGGACTCGTCGGCCGCACGCCGCTGCCGCCCGCGTGGGCGCTCGGCTACCACCAGTGCCGGTGGGGCTACCAGTCGGTTGAGGACCTCCGCGATCTGGATCGCCAATTCCGGCGTAACGGAATTCCCTGCGACGGGCTCTGGCTGGACATTGACTACATGCAGGCCTTCAAGGTCTTCACCTTTAACCGCGCGCGGTTCCCCGGCGTGAAGACCGCGTTCGCCGCGCTCGAACGGCGCGGCCGCAAGGTCATCCCCATCCTCGACCCCGGCGTCAAACAGGAGCCGGGCTACGCGGCCTATGACGACGGCAGGAAACACGACATCTTCTGCCGGAACCCGCAGGGGCGCGAGTTCGTCGGCCAGGTCTGGCCCGGCGACACGGTCTTCCCGGACTTTTCGCTGCCGGACGGCCGGGCCTGGTGGGCGCGATGGGTCAGGAATTTCGCGGCGCCCGGAATCCGCGGCGCGTGGATTGACATGAACGACCCCTCCACCGGCGTCGTCCAGAACGACGCGATGCGCTTTCAACGCGGTCGCGCGGGCCACGACGTCTTCCACAACCAGTACGCGCTCGGCATGGCCATCGCCACGCGCGCCGGATTCGCCGCCGCGCATCCCGGCAGGCGTCCGTTCGTCATCAGTCGCTCGGGCGCCACCGGCATCGGGAAATATGCCGCCATCTGGACCGGCGACAACTGCGCGAACTACCACTACCTCCGCGCCTCCATCCCGTGCTCGCTCAACCTGTCGCTCTCCGGCGTCCCGTTCAACGGGCCGGATATCGGCGGATTCGCCGGCGACACAACCGCCCAACTGCTGCGCGACTGGCAGAAGGCCTGCTTCCTCTTTCCGTTCTGCCGCAACCACTCCGCCGCCGGGACGCGCCGCCAGGAACCGTGGGCCTTCGACCCTCTCACGCTGCGCACGCTGCGCCACTACATCCGGCTCCGCTACAAACTGCGCCCCTACCTCTACAACCTGTTCATCCGGCACGCCGAGACCGGCGACGCGATCCTCCGCCCGCTGTTCTACGACTTCGACTCGCCGCCCGGCCTCCCGCTCGACCGCGTTGACGATCAGTTCATGATCGGCCCCGCCCTGCTCCAGGCGCCGGTTCTCGACGAAAAAATCCGTTCGCGCGCGCTTGTGCTCCCCGGCCCCGCCGCCTGGTGGTCCGCGCTCGACGGCCGGTGGGTCGCCGGCCCGCGCAGGGTGAACGCCGCGCCGTCGGAAGAACAGACCCCGCTCTACGTCCGCGACGGCAGCATCGTCCCCATGGCGCCCGGCGAGCCGAAGGACAACCGGTGGAATCCCCTCGCGATCGAAGCGCACATCTTCCTCCGCAACCGGCCCGGAAACCAGGCGGTGTATACCTACGCCTGCGACGACGGCGACACATTGGCGTATGAGGCGGGCCAACGAAGTGCCGTCCGCCTCACCGCGCGCGTCGAGCGCGGCGCGCTCGACGTGGAGACCGAGACGCTGGCGGACGGATATGGCGCCGGGCGCATCCGCCTCGCGCTCTACGACACGTTCAGGCGCGTCACCTTCAACGGCAAACCGGCGAAGGTGAAGCGCGCGGTCTGGCGCCTCTGCGGCGCGACCCAGCGCGTCTGGATGACGTGATGCGGGACCGCGAAATCGCATCGCCAGTGCGTCGCCGGAATCCAACCGGCTAACGACTGCACGGCGTGAAATAAAAAGGGTCAGCGGGCCCCGGCATATTCAACCCGCATTGCGTCCGGCATGCGTCTACACAAGACGTATCGCCCCAGAGTCAAGGATAAAGGACTGACCCCTTCGGCCCTGGGTCGAGGCGGGCCGCCAGTTCGCGCAGGCCCTTCACGTCGAGCTTGCCGGTGCCGGTCACGGGTATCGTTTCGATGGCCAGGTAGGCGTCGCGCGCCGGTTTCCACAGGTTGGGCAATTCGCTCCGCTCCATGACGGCGTGCAGCAGCGCCGGGTCGCCGGCGGCGGCGGTGCAGAGGACCACGAGGCGCTCCCCGCGCTTGTCGCACGCAACGGATGTCACGGCCAGGACCGCCTCCGCCGTGTTCAGGTGCTTGAAATAGATCTCCTCGATGGCGAGGTGCGGGACCATCTCGCCCCCGATCTTGCTGAACCGCGCGATGCGATCGGTGATGGCGATGAAGCCCTCCCCGTCTATCGTCGCCATGTCGCCGGTCCGGTACCAGCCGTCCACCACCGCCTCGGCGGTCAGGTCGGGGCGGTCCAGGTAGCCCTTCATCACGTTGGGGCCCTTGATCAGCAGCAGCCCGCTGCGATCCGGCGGCAGCGGGGCGCCGGTCTCGGGATCCACGACGCGCGCGGCGACGCCGGGCACCGGCTGCCCGACCGCGCCCGCCTTGTGCCCCGCCTGATAGACGCCGTCCACATCCGCGTCCGGCAGACTCAGGGCGGCGACCGGCGACAGCTCGGTCGCGCCGTAGCCCTCGAGCGGGCGGATGCCGAACCGCTCCTCGAAGGCGTCGGCGAGGCGGGGCTTGAGCTTCTCGGCGCCGGCGACCACGAGGCGGAGCGACGCGAAATCCTCGCGCTGCGCCTTGCGCAGATACGCGAGCAGGAAGGTCGGCGTCGCGAAGATCGCGGTGCACTTCCGCTCGCGGACGACCTCGGCGATTTTCGCGCCATCCAGCGGGCTGACGTGGTAGCTCGCGGCGATTCCCGTGATCGCGGGGAACCAGAGGCCGCAGGTGAAACCGAACGAATGGAAGAGCGGGAGCGCCGCGCACAGGCGATCGCCTCGGCCCGGGCGGAAGACAAGGGTGAACGACTCGACATTCGAGGCGATGTTGTGGTGCGTCAGCATGACGCCCTTCGGCGCGCCGGTGGTGCCGGACGAGAAGATGATCGTGGCGACGTCATTCGCGGAGGCGCCGCGCAGCGGGGTCAGCCATCGGACCGGCGCGAACCGCGCCGCGGCGGCCGCGCGCAGCCTGGCGGCGGGGCCGATCGCCCCGCGCAGGTCCTCGGCGAACAGGAGGCCCGGCAGATCGGCGAACCGCGGGAACTTTTCGACGAAGGCGCGCGCGGTGACAATGGTTTTCAATCCCGCCTGCCCGATGGCCGAATGGAAGGCCTCGGCCGACGCGGTGAAATTCAGATTCACGGATGTCTTGCGCAGCAGCGCGAGCGCGACGTTGACGAGGAATCCGGCGACGCCGGGCGGGAGCAGCACGCCGACGACGTCCTGGCCGGCGGTCTTCCGGCGCAGCGCGCCCGCCAGCGCGAGCGCGGCGACGAGCGCACGCCCCCACGTGAGCGCGCGCCCGGTGGTGTCGTCCAGCGCGGACTTCCGCCGGTTGCGGCGCGCCATCTCCACGAACAGCGCGCCGAGCGAGCGGTGCAGCGGCTTGCGGGTCTCGAAATAGTCGCAGGAGAGTTCCATCACCGCCTGCCGCACCTCGCCCGCGCTCGCGGTGGACGGCAGCGGCCGGCCCACCATGATCGTGACCGGATACGGGAAGCGGGTCGGCAGCCGCAGGCGTTGGGAACCGCAGTAGTGGCTGAAGATGCTGCCCCAGGTGCCGCCGATATACACGGGGATGATGGGATGCGAACCGCCCTTGACGATCCGCTCGAGGCCCGGCTTGAAGCCCCGCATCATGCCGGTCCGGGTCAGGGCGCCCTCGGCGAAGATGCAGACGAGAAAGCCGTCGTCGAGGGCCTGCCGCGCGGCGCGGAGCGCCTCCACAATTTTCTTCGGCGGATCCTCCATCGCGATCGGCAGCATGCCCATGAGGCGGAACAGCGGGCGCAGCGGGTTGTTTTCGTAGATGGAGCGGTGCATCAGGAACCGGATCCGCCGCTGCTGGACGGCGAGGATCTGCAACGCGTCCATGAAGGAGACATGGTTCGCGACCAGCAGCGCGCCGCCCTCGATGGGCAGGTTCTCGAGGCCGTGAACCCGCAGCCGGTAGCAGACCCGGGTGAGCAGCATCGCCACGAAGCGGATGAGGAAGTCCGGCAGGACATACACCGCGACCACGCCGAGGCCGACGGTCAGCAGTCCCATGATCACGAAGCCGCGGCCGGGCTCCATACCGAGCGCGCTGTTGAACACGAAGACGAGCACCGAGCCGACCAGGACACCGGTCCAGCTCAGGAAGCTGCCCGCCGCCAGGATGGACCCGATCCGTTCGCGCGGGCTGCGGAATTGGATGAACGATTCGAGCGGGATCAGGAACAATCCCGCGCCGGCGCCCGCGAGCAGGACCAGCGCGCGCGCCGCATCCAGCGAGGCGGGCATCACCCCGAGGCCGATGGTGGCCGCGGCCAATGCGAGCGCGCCGATCGGCACGATGCCGAATTCGACCGTGCGGCCGGAGAGTCGGCCCGCCAGCCAGGCCCCCGCCCCGATGCCGATGGCCGCGAAAAAAAAGAGATAGCCGCTCTGTGTTTCGGTCAGCCCCAGCCGCGCCATGCCGAACGGGATCAGGTTCAACTGCATGAAGGAGCCGATGAGCGAGAAATAGGCCGACGCGATGACGGCCATCCGCAGTTCGCCGTCCCCGCGCAGCGAGCGGAGCGTGCGCCAGACGTCCCCGACCATGAACAGGCTCGCCCGCGCCCGCGATCCCGCGGGCGGCGTCTTCTCGATGCCCAGGCTGGCCAGCGCGCCCAGCAGGGCGATCCCCACGCAGGCGAGACCCGCGACGTGATAGCGGTCCCGCGCGACGTCGCCGAGCCAGGGGCCCAGCGCGCTGCCGAGGATGACGGCGAGATAGGTGAACAGGACCAGCGACCCGTTCGCGGCGGAGATCCGGTCTCGCGCGACCAGTTCGGGGATGATCCCGTACTTGCTCGGCCCGAACAGCGCGCTCTGGGTGGACATCAGGAAGAGCACGATATAGGCGCCCGGCGCCCACCGCGTCGAGAACGCCCAGGCCGCCGCGAGCATGACGGCGATCTCCAGGAGCTTGGCCGCCACGATGATCGCGCGTTTGCTGGCGCGGTCCGCGAGTACGCCCGCCGCCGGGGTGAAGATCAGGAACGGGACCACGAAGATCGCGCCGCCCAACGCGATCCAGGTGCTTGTCCGCTCTTCGCCCAGGAGCCGGATGACGAAGAAGAACGAGAGGAGCTTGAAGATGTTGTCGTTGAGCGCGCCCAGGAACTGGGTCGCGTTGAGCCAGGAGAACGAGCGCCCGAAGTCCGCCCTCATCGCACCGCCTCCCGCGCCGCAGCGCCGGCCCGCGCGCCCGGATCAGGCGTGGCTTTCCGAATGCGCATGGGCGGGCCCCTACGGGGTTTCGGCCCGGCGCGCGACCCATTCGCGCAGCGGGACGCCGTCAATCCGCACGTCTTCCACGACCAGGTCGCCGTTGCGCACCCGGACGACGGCCACGGCGGCGCCCCGGTCGGCGCGCGCGTGCTCGGCGTAGGCGCGCTCCGCGGCGGGCGCCTCATGTTCGGGCAGATAGTAGCGGTCAATGGGCGGGCGGATCGAGACCGTGGCCTCGTGGGGCCGGACCCAGGCCTCCGCCCGGACGAACGCTCCCGCCGGCGGCCGGGTCCGGCTCGCCCCGGTCACGACGGCGAAGCCGTTCCCGTCGCGCCCGAGCGACGCGAAGAGCGCACGCTTGCGCCGGGTGCCGAACGGCTCGCCGGCCAGCGGCACGTCCTGGGCGTTCACGGAAAGCCGCACATAGCGGCCGCGGAACGCGTCGTAGGGGTCCACCGGCGCACAGGCGAACAGGAACACCTCCCCTTCCCGCAGGGTGCGTTCGCGTCCCCGGAGCATCGAGGCGGGAACGGCCAGTTGGGCCGCCGCGGCCAGCAGCACGCCGATGGCGAGGAGGTTTTTCATGACGCGCCCCGGAAACGGCGGGCGAGGAAGACGTTGACGGAGAGGAAGACCGCGCCAAGCAGGACGAATACGACGCCGCGCGCGACGAGACTCATGTCGCTGTCGAAAAAGCGCAGGGCGACCACGGCGGCCAGCAGGAACATGCCCGCGTTGACGCCCGCCAGGGACCCGCGCCGAACCCCCGCCGCCAGCAGCGCCACGCCGTAGGCGAAGACGAACAGATTGAACAGCAGCAGCGACAGGAAGACGTACTCCCACTGGGCCGTGAGGAAATAACCCGCGAGCGCGACGAGGAAAAAGATGGCCGGGAAGGCGTCCGCCGCGCGGATCCGACGGCGCAGAACGGCGGACAGCGCGACCGCGCCGCCCATCAGGGCGAGCGCCACCGCGGCGTCCACGACCTGCTGCCACGGGGGCAGCTCCGCGCGCCAGTGCCGCCAGCCGATCTGGCGCCAGGGCCATTCGTAGGTCAGCATCAGCGACAACAGCGCGCATCCGCATGTGCCCGCGACGCGCATCGGGCGGTGCCAGAGGGAGGGCGCCCCGCGCAGCAGGAGCAGGTCCACGAGGAATAACACGCTCAACAGCGACGCATAGGTCACCATCCACAAGCCCGGCAGCGCGTGGACCAGCGTCAACCCGAGCCCGGCGAAGATGGAGGCGGTCAGCGCCCAGCGCAGCAGCGCCAGACCCGACGTAAAGACTCCCCGCCGGCTGCCGCGCAGGAGCAGCGGCGCCACGGCGAGCGTCAGCGGCCAGTATCCGAGCACGCGCGGCAGATCGCCGGCGTGCGGCGCGGTCCAGGCCAGTGCGCCCGCGACGCACAGCACCGCGGACAGCGAACTGCGCAGCAGGTGGACGACCGGCAGCGCGAGCAGCAACCAGGTGAGCATGAACGCATCGTACGACCCGGAGAGATTGTAGATCTGGCCGACCATGGCGATCGCCGCGCCGATCGTGAGCGTCCAGAAAACGCCGATGCCCTCCCGCCACGCCGGTCCGTCGGCGCCGCGCAACGCGCCGGCGAGGGCGAGCAGTTGCGCCGCCACCAGCGGCGCCAGTGCGATCGCGGTCCGCATCGGGCGCGAGAGGTCCGACCAGTTGTGCGCCAGCAGCAGGATGATGCCGCCCCCGAGCAGGAGCGCGCCCAACACCGCGAATCCGATCAGGGCGGCGCTGCGCGAGCCGCGCCCGGACGGCGGGTACCGCCCGCGCAACCGCTCCGCGAGGTCGGGCGCGATGAGGCCGTCGCGCAGCCACGCCTCGATCTCGCCATGCAACCACTGGATCCGGCCGCTCATTCGCTCCTTCCGGCGGTCATGCTCCCCGCGGCGCCCGCGAACGGCCGCACCGGCGGGCCGGCGGCGTTCAGAGGTCCTTGATGATCTCCTGCTCGGCGCTGATGAGCAGACTGAACATGTCCTCGGCCGTTTCCGCCTCGCGCAGGTCCAGCAGCAGCGTGGTCTGGTAGCACAGCACGCAGAGGCGCGCCAGCACGTGCAGGTGAATCTTGTCCTCCTGGCAGCAGACCAGGAAGAACAGGTCGGTCTGCATGCCGTCGGGCGCGCCGTAGGGAATCGGTTGCGTCGAGCGGCCAAAGACGAGGAAGGAGTCCTCGAACATGTACGGCTGGTGCGTGCGCGGATGCAGCAGCGCGATCCCGCCCGCGAGGGCCGTCGAACACATCTGTTCGCGCTCCTTGAGACTCTTGAGCAGGTCCGCCTTCTGGAGCAGCAGCCCCGTCTTGTCCGCGAGCCCGACCATGTCGGAGATGACGGACGCCTTCGTCTTCGATTTCATCGCCGGATTGATGAACTCGACCTTGAGCAATTCGGGGATGATCGCGTGCTGCTTGTCCAGGTTGTGCGCCTTGGCGCGCGACGGGGCCTTCCGGTCGTCCTCATCGAGGTCGCCCTTGCGCGAGCCGATGATGCGCTTGGAGGCCCACTCGTCTATGTCGTTCCGCATGAAGACGAGTTTCTCGCCTCGGCGCTGGAACGGGATCTCCTTGTCGCGCACGAGGCGCTCGACGTCGCCGCGCGTGAGGTGCAGGTAATCGGCGACCTCGTACAGGTTGAAGATGCGATGCGGGACGCGGACGCCCTTGCCTTCGGCTGGACTGATTTTTGACATAAGTTCGCTGGAGCCAACGGTCGGATTCGAACCGACGACCTGCGCATTACGAATGCGCTGCTCTACCAACTGAGCTACGTTGGCGGTAGGGGCCCAAGACTAGCCGTGGCCCGTGCGATGTCAAGAACTCGGCGGCGTAACGATCCCCGTTTTCACAAAGCGCGTTTCGCAACACGTTAGCCGGCCTCGGTGAAGGGCGTTGGGCTCGTGAAACGACCCCACCGGCCGCGCGACGGGCGTCCGCGGGGTCACGGGGCCGGCGCGGGCAGCGCGTGGCTGAACGCCTCGCCGTCCAGCGTTTCCAGCACGGCTTGTTCACGGGCGGCGCCCCCGGCGGAGATCGCGCGCGAGACGCTCAACAGGACGTGGAGGATTGTCCGGCCGGGCAGCGCGATGGGGGTGGCGAGCAACGTGACGCCCTCGGCGGAGGCGAACGGCATGGCCTCGCCCCGCCACCAGGACAGGTCGGCCTTCCGCACAACGAGCGCGGTGCGGCCGGCCACCAACCGCTCCTGCAAGGCGCGGGATGCCGCGACGGGATCCGGGTCCACCCCGAGCTGGAGGCGGCCCGCGACAAAGGAGCCCGCGTCGGCCAGGGCGGCGGGACCCCAGGCCCCGCCGGATTCGCGATTGTATTTCACGGCCGGACGGACGATTTCCAGCCGCGCGATGCCCGGCCGGCCGCGGGTCAGGGCGTCCGACCAGCGCCACACGACCTCGATCCGCTCGGCCGTGAAGGCCGCGCCCCGCATCGGATCGAGCCGCGCCGCGCGCACGTCGCGCAGCGTCAGTCCGAATCGGAAGTCCAGCGAAACGCGGTCCACCTGTACGGCGAATCCGAGCGCCCGCTCGAGCCGCGGGACCAGCAGGGCGCGGAAACCGTCGGTCCGCCCCGCGACCAGCGCGGCGGCGTAGAGAACGGTCAGGATGATCGCCGCCGTGGCGACGGCGGCGCGCAGGCGGCGCGCCGGGCCGGGCCGCGCCTCCGCGGGCGATTCCTCCTCCCACCGGCTGGAGCGACCGCGGGCCATGGGTTATGGGCCGCCCGCCAGTTCGCGCGCGCGGCGCGCGGCCGCGTCCATCGCGGCGTCCATCGCGCCGGCGAGGTCGCGGTCCTCCAGGACGCGAAACGCCGCCTCGGTGGTGCCCCCCTTCGAGGTCACCTGGGCGCGCAATTCGTCGGGCGCGCGTCCGCTTTCCACCGCGAGGCGGCCCGCGCCGAGGACCGTGCCGCCAACCAGCGCGCGCGCCACGTCCGGCGCGAGGCCCTGGCGGCGCGCGGCGGCCTCCATCGCCTCCATCAGCCGGAACACATAGGCGGGGCCGCTCCCGCTGACCGCGGTGACCGCGTCCATCAGCGACTCCGGCACCCGCACCGTGCTCCCGACCGCCCGCAGGATGCGCTCCGCGCGAGCGAGGTCCGCCTCGCCCGCGCGCGAACCCGCGCAGAGGGCGGACACGCCGGCGCCGACGAGGGCCGGCGTGTTCGGCATGGCGCGTACGACGCGCGACGCCGCGCCAAGCGCCCGTTCGATGCGGGCCGTCGGGATCCCGGCGGCAATGCTCACGACCAGCGCGCGACCGCCCGCGCCGCACAACGCGGGCAGGACCTCGTCGAATTGCTGCGGCTTGACCGCCAGCACCAGCAGGTCCGCCCCAGCCGCCGCGGCCGCGTTGTCCGCCGTCCCGGCGACCCCGTACCGGTCGCGGAACCAGGCGAGCCGTTCCGGACGCACATCCGTCACACCCATGCGCGCGCCCGGCACCCCCGCCGCGCGCAGGCCCTTCACCAGCGCCTCGGCCATGTTTCCGGCCCCGATGAAAACAATCCGCTCCGATTCGTTCATTGCGCCTCCGCCGCTTCGCGTTCGCCGAACAACAGGGTCCCGATCCGCACCAGGGTCGCGCCCTCCTCGATCGCC
>CAYMCD010000022.1:0-33837 GCA_964388845.1 uncultured Verrucomicrobiota bacterium | reverse complement strand
GGACGCCGCCCACCGCGCCGCGGCAGCCACGCGCCGCGCATCACGCACGCCCGACGCGGACGGATGATGGGGCACGAATTCGGCGAATAATCGCGCCTCGCCGCGCTCGCCCCCGAACAGCCGCTGCGCCCTCGACACGAGCGCGCCGCAGCCCATTTCATATTGCATCACGCGCGACGGCAGGTGCGCCGCGCGCCACGCCTCCGGTTCGCCGGTGGCGCGGAACCCGAGGCCCAGCACCTGCAGTCCGTCGGTTGCATACGACGCCGCGGCGGGCAGGCAGCCTTGCAGCAGCCATGGGAACCGCTCCCCGGCCTGCGGTTGGTTCTGCCGCGACAACAGCGCCGGGCCTGCGGCGGTCTCCAGGACCGCGTGATCCACATAGTGCGCCGCATACGCCTCGTTGATCCGCAGCGCGGCGGCCGGAGCGAGCCCGATATCCTGCGCGTACAAGACATCCCATTCCACCGTCTCCGCGCCCCGGTTCGCCACGCGGACCAGCCACGCCCAGCGCGCCGCCGCACTGTCCAGCACCAGCGCGACCTCAGCGGCCAGCGCGCCGTCTTCCACGCGCCACCGCACCGCGCCGCCCGCCGGCGCCGCCGCCGCGCGCGCGCGCAAGCCCAGCAGAGGAACCACGCGTGCGACCCGCGCGCCGGACCGGACCCGCAGCACGAGCTGGAACATCCCTGCTTCGTGCGGCGACACGTGCAATGCGTTGATCCGGAGGTCGCCGCAGGACACATCGTGCACGGCCGCCCCGCGCCCGCGCACACAGAGGCCATGTCCGCCGGCCAGTGCCCATGCGGAAGGTCCCCGGGGCGCCGCCAGGATCACCCGCTCGTCCAACGCCTGTGTCTCCATTTTCATGGGCGCTCCGGCTCGCGACTCCATTCGTAATACCCCGCCGGATTGCGCGCGGATGCCGCCAGCACGCGTCCGTCCACCTCAACCCGCGCAAGCGGCAATTCCGCCGGCGCATAAAACCGTATGCGGCCTGTCAGCCGCGGCGGCGTCTTCAGCGACACCGCGCATCCGTCCTCGGAGCGCTCGATTTTCAGGTGCAGCGGCCCGAACCGCGTCGGCATGGCTTCGAGCGCGAACCCGCCCCCGCGCCACCACGCGGTGGGCGCGCCTTCCAGCAGCCGGAGGTCATCCCCCGTTTCG
This sequence comes from uncultured Verrucomicrobiota bacterium, assembly GCA_964388845.1. Taxonomy (GTDB): domain Bacteria; phylum Verrucomicrobiota; class Kiritimatiellia; order CAIVKH01; family CAIVKH01; genus JAMLJG01. The sequence continues at coordinate 32,670 of CAYMCD010000022.1, read as the reverse complement.
CGCACAAGCATCGTTCGCACGGACACGGCGTATTCCGCGCCGACCCACGTGTGCGGCATATCCCCGATGTACGTGCCGCGGCGTGGGTCGCTCGTGACCACTTCCGCGAAGTGGCGCCACCCCGGCGGGCGCCGGTCGCGGAAGAGCCGGTCGTGCAGCGCACGCGCGTCGCCGATCCGCCCCATCACCTGCAGCGCCGCGATATTCCGAGCCTCGTAAGGCGTGTAGAGCCACGCGGCGTCCCCCGCTCCCCGCCGCGCGATATCGGCGAGGTAATCGTCGTAGGTCTTTGCGATGGCTTCGGGTTCGAACACCTCGCCCGCCACTTCGCACGGGAAGAAGGCGCTGGATACCGATGTCGCGTCCGGGTCGCCGCGCTCCGCGGAGCCGGGGATGTGGGTGATGCCGCATTCTTGCATCGTGAGCGCCAGCGACGCGCGCACCGACGCCACGAGCAGGGCGTACTGCTCGTCCGCCCACTTGGCGGTTTTCTCCTCGCCCATCCGCCGCGCAAGCTCGGCCCCGTCGCGCCAGCCGCGGAGCGCCCAGTAGTCGTCCCAATAGGAATGGTGCGGCGTGCTGTAGCCCTCGTGGCTGATGGACGCGGGCAGCAGGCCGCGGTACCGGGCGCGGCGCGGGTCGCCCGCGGCGTAGTCGTCCGCCAGCGTCCGCTCGCGCAGCGTCCGCATGCAGCGCATCGCGCGCAGCACGGCCGGATAGTGTCGGCGCAGAAGGGCGTCGTCGCCGGTAAACCGCGCGGTCTCCGCGACGATGAAGATGAACTGCCCCTGCGCGTCGTATTCGAGATTCGAACCGAACCCTTCGTGGACGGTGCCGTCGGTGTTGAGAATCGGCGGGACAAGCCCGTCCTCGCGGACCGCCCGCGCATACCAGTCAACGTAGTCCACCGCCTCTTCCGCGAGGCCCAGACGCAGCAGCGCGGATGCGGTCAGCGCGCCGTCGCGGATCCAGACCCGGTTGTAGTTGCGGGACCCCGGCTGCAGCGCGACCCCGTCGCGATTGACGAGGATGTAGCCCGCCTGCGCATACAGGGTGTCCGAAACGTCGCGGTCGCCGAGCGCGATGCGCGCGCGGCGGACACGGCCGCGCCAGGCGGATTCCGAGGCGGCGCGGCGCGCGGCAAACTCGTCCGGCCCCACCGCCGCGGGCGGCGCGCCATCGCCGCTCACCGTCACCACGACGGATGTGGACGCGCCGGGCGCGAGCCGAAACGTGTGCAGCGAGGCGACGGAGATCATGCCGGCCGGTTCGTCCGCGCCCGCGGCACCGGACCACGCGCCGCGCGCCGCCGCGTGCACGACGTCGCCGCCGGCATACGGGGCTGCCATCGCCGCGTCCGCCGCCGGCCGCATCGCATAGCCCCAGCCGTCCACCGCGATCCGCGTCGCGTCGCCCTCCGGACGGATCAGCACGCGCCGGATCGGCGAGGCGCCGCCGTGCTGCCATTTCGGGTTGATCTGCAGGGGGCGCAGCGCCAGCAACAGTTCGCCCTCCAGCGCCGCCCCGCCGTCCGCCGTCACCGTGTAGCGCGCCAGCGTGGCCGCGCGGTCTTCCACGCGATCCGGAATCGCGTCAATCCGGAGCCGCGCATCGCCGGCCCGCCACTCGACGGACGGCAGCGGAAGATGGCCTGCCGCGAGCGACTGCGTGATGGACGCGGCATCGAGCGGCGTGACCAGCCGCCCGCCGATGCGCAGGTACGGCATGAGCGCGGGTCCGCGCGAGAACGCCTCCAGGTTCCCATATTCATCCAGCAGGGCCTCGTGCGCCGAATCCGGCAGGCCGACGACCGTCCAATACACCTGGCCCTGGCGCAATGCCTCCGGATACCAGCCGGGCGGCGCTTTCGCCGCGGCTCGTTCATAGAGCGCGAGCGGCGTGCGTTCCTCGCCGGGTCCGCGCGGGGAGAGGGCGTTGATGCGCAGATCCGCCGGGTCCTCCGCGCGCATGGCCAGGCGCGCGCGGCGGACGGTCCGCAGGTCGTGCATCAGGAGGTCGAAATCGCCCTCGCTTCCCGACAGGGTATCGGCCGTCCGCCACGCGCCGGCCTCATCCTCGAGTTCCCACCGCAGGTCGCGCTGCGCGGCGCGGGCCCAGTCAACGCGCAGTCCGCTGATCGCCTCGGGCGCCGGCCACTCCAGTTCGAGCACGGCTTCCGAAGCGACCGGTTGCCAGCGCGCGGCGACTTCACCCGCCGGCAGCCGGGTTTCGCCGGCGACCCGGGGCGCGTCGTCCGGCCCGAGCACATCGAGTTCCCAGAGCGATGCGCCCCACCCCGTCGCGCGCCGCTCGACGAGGATGCGCACGTGCCGCGCGGTCACGGTCGGGAAATAGATGCGGTCCAGATGCCCGTCGCCGGGGTCCACCCGCCGAGCGACCTGCCACGCGCGTCCGTCCGCGGACGTCTCCACACGATAAGCGGAGGCGAACGCGGCCTCCCACGCTATGCGCAGCCCGGCGACGGTCGCCGCGCGGCCGAGATCCACCGCGAGGTGGTGTCCGTCCTCAAACGGGCTGCTCCAGCGCGTGTCATCGCGCCCGTCAATCGCCGCCGCCGCCGGAAATTCGCCGTCCTGTCCGTCCGACGCCGACGCGGTCCACTCCACCCGCGGCGGCACCGCCATTGCGGACAAGGGCCCGGCCATGAGTGCGGCCAGCAGGAAGCCCTTCACGCGCGCGCCCACCCAACCCTTCGTCATTCCGTCATTCGTCATTCGTCCTTCCACCTCATCCCTTCACGGCGCCGGACGTCAGCCCGGCGATGAATTCGCGCTGCAAGCCGATGAACAGCGCCATCACGGGCAGAATGGACACGAGCGTACCGGCCATCAGCAGGCCGTAGTCGGTTCCGTAGATGCCCTTCACCTGCGCGATGGCGACGGCGAGGGGAAACCGCTCGGGCGATTGCAGGATGATTTGCGGACCGATGAAATTGTTCCACGCACCGATAAACGTGATGAGGAGGAATGCGCCGAGCATCGGCCGGCACAGCGGCAAAACGATCTCGAAGAAAAGCCGCACCTCGCCACACCCGTCCATCCGCGCGGCCTCAAGCAGGTCGGGCGGCACGGCGTTGAGCATCGCCTGGCGGAACAGGTAGACGCCGAACGCCGGCGCGAGCCCGGGCAGGATCAGGCCGGCGAACGTGTCGAGCAGGCCGAGGCGGTGGACCAGCGCGTAGCCCGGCGCCAGCAGGAGCGGTGCGGGCACGATCAGCGAGCCGAGGACCAGCGCCGTGACCGCGCCGCGGCCGCGGAACGTGAAACGCGCGAGCGCGTAGCCGCCCATCGCCGCGCACAGCGTCGCGAGCACGCCGGAGACGGAAGCGTAGAAGACGGAATTCAGCAGGCTCGCGCCGAACCGCAGGCTCGGGTCGCTGAAGAGCCGAGCCAGGTGTTCGAGCGTGAGCCCACCCCAATCCACGCCCAGCGCCCCCGCGCCGCGCGGCAGGAAATGCGAGGTAAAGAAGGCGTCCCGCGTTTTGAACGCGCCGCATACGAGGTACGCAAACGGCGCGAGCGTCAGCAGCGCCGCGGCGCCGAGCGCGCCGTGCGCCAGCGCGGAGGAACAGCGCGCGCGCAGGTTCATGGCCGCGCCTCCCGCTGCAGCGCACGCTGCAGCGCCGCGATGCCCATCAGAAACAGCGCGAGCACCCAGCCGATCGCCGCCGCGTAGCCGAGATCGCCGGTCTCAAACCCGTTCTGGTACAGGTACATCACGATCGTGAGGCCGCGGCTCTCCGGTCCGGGGCCGCCGAGCAGGATGTACGGCAGCTCGAAGAGCTGCATGCTGCCGATGACGGAAAGCAGCGCCACGAACCCGGCGACCGGCGCAATAGCCGGCCACGTCACATGGCGGAACACGCTCCAGGGCCCCGCGCCGTCCACCCGCGCGGCCTCGTCGAGCGATTTGTCCACGCCCTGCAGCGCGGCGAGAAAGTAGATCATGTTGAACCCGGCATACATCCACAGCGAGGCGAGGATCAGCGCCGGCATGATGTGGCGCTGCAGCCACGGAAACTCCGCGGGGAATCCCGACCACACGCGCGCGAGCGCGGCATTGAGCAGGCCCTCCCGCTCGTGCAGGATCAGCGCGAACAGGGCGGCGACGAAGACGAGGCCGACGAGCGACGGCGAGAAGAACGCGAGCCGAAACCACGCGCGCCCGCGCAGGCCCGGCCGGTTCAACAGCAACGCGAGCCCCAGCGCGACCGGCAACTGTACGAACAGGGACCCCGCGGCATACACGAGCGTGTTCCGCGCGGCCGTCCAGAACTGCGGGTCGCGCAGCAGGTCGGCGAAATTTTGTAGGCCGACATGGACCACCGTGTCGGGCCCGTACGTCTGCTGTAGCGCCAGTTTCACCGAGGACACCAGCGGGACCAGCATGAATACACCGAACAGCACGACGAACGGCGCGAGAAAAAACCACGGGGCCCAGAATGGATGGAGGCGCGCGGAGGACATGATCAGGGCGCCTCCCCGGCGTACTCAAAAAAAACATTCCGCTCCATTTGCTGCCGCACACGCCGCTCGGCCTGCGCCAGGTGCGCCCGCGCGAGCGGCTCCAATTGCTCCACGCGGCGCAGCGCATGGCGCTCCGCCTCGGCCTTCAGGCCCAGGGCCGCGTCGCCGAGCGCCGAGAGCGCGAGCCGCTGATAGGGCGACGAGGTGCGCACCGGCACATGGGGCGCCTGCTCCAGGTAGAGCCGGCCCGCCGGCTGACCGGAAAAGAAAGGATTGGGTTCGTCGTACACCGGGTCGTCCCAAAAGGTGCGCACCGCGGTGACGATGCCGGCCTCGCGGTACAGGCGGCGCGCGATGTCGCGATTCAGGTAGAGCTGCCGCGCGAGGGACCACGCCCGTTCGATGTCCCTCCCATCGCGCGGCAGGCCGAGCATCGTGCCGCCCATCACGCTCGTGCGCCGCCCGCCGGGCGTCCACGCGGGCAGCGGCATCACCTTGACCTTGCCCGCGAGGCCGGGCAGGTCGAGCTGCCACGCGCCGGCCAGCCAGTCGGGCAGCAGGCTGCACAGCACGACGCCCTCAAGCCGGAGCCGGTTGCCGGCGGCGTCGAATTCAGGCGCGTTGATCGCGATGCGGTCCGGGCCAGTGGTCCATGAAACAATGGTCGCGAGCACGCGCGCATTCGCCTCCGTCGCCATGGCGAGCCGCTCGCGCGCATCGAAGAGGCCGCCGCCCGCCTGCAGCAACAGCACCTCCATGAGTTCCGGGTTGGTTTCCCACAGGTTGAGCAGATAGCGGTCCGGCCGCCCGTCGCCGTCGGCGTCCGCCGTCAGCGGCTTCAGCGCACGCACAAAATCGTCCCAGGTTTCGACGGCGGCGAGGTCAATGCCCGCCGCCTCGATAAGGTCCGCGCGGTACCCGAGCAGCACCGGATGCACGTCGTGGGGCAGGCCGTAGACGCGGCCGCGCGTGGTCCACGGCGTCAGCGACGGCGGATTAAACTGCTCCAACAGTCCGGATGCGCGCAGTCGGTCGGTGAGGTCGAGGAAACCGATCCGCTCGACCGGCCCGCGAAAGACTTGCGCGGCGATGCCGCCATGCACCTCGACAAGATCGGGCAACGGAGTGCCCGAAAGGAACCCGGAAAGCAGGCGCCGTTGAAGCGCGTCTCCCGTCAGCAACAGCGACTCCGCGCGGGGCCGGTCCGGGGCCACATTCCACTCCGCGAGCACCGGCGCATACATCTCCTGGTGCGGCCGGGCGAAGGTCCAGACCAGCAGGTCCGGACGCGGCGGCGCGGGCCGCAGCGCGACAGCGACGGACGACAGCGCGGCCAGCGCGCAGACGATCCAGACCGCGGGCGACAGGACCGGTTCGCGGTCTGTGCGGGGGTCGTTCATCGGGCGGCCCCGCCGCGAGCCCGTATGTTCGAGCGCGCGGCGACCTCCCGCGCCACGCGGACCCGCTCGATCGCGCGCGTGTCCTCCACCGGCAGCCCCAGCCGGTACGATGCGTTGTGTCCGCCGAATGCTCGTTCGCGGTACAGCGCGATGTCCCCATACGCCCGCTGGGCGACCGGGTGTTCGCGCACCCACGCGCGCAGGTCGCGCTCGTGCAGCGCGTTGAACAGGCTCAGGAACAGCATCGCCTGGTCGAGCAGCAGGTGGTCGGGACTGACCGAGCCGCCGGCGAGATCCACGGAATCACGGAATCCGAATTGTGGGTCTCGCGCACCGAGGCGTTCGAGGGCGCGCAGGTTGGCGACCACCTCGGCCGGAAAGGCCTCGATCGCGAGGGCCGACGCATGCGGCGTGACGATTTCGTCGCGCAGGTGGCCCCAGCCGAGGTACCCGCCATCCGGCGCGCGGCACGCGGACCAGCCCCACGCGGCGTAAGCGTTTTCGCGCGCGTGCCGGATCTGCGCGTAGGCGAAGTTCTCCGCCGAACGGCCCATCAGCGTGCCCCGCTCATCGAGCCAGAGCCCGTTGATGAACTGCATGAAGAGCCCGCCGCCCTGCCAGCCGGGCGACAGGTATTCCGCGTGGCAGCGCGTTTCCGTCGCGCGGGAGAGCCGGTCCCACATCGAAGCGGGCGCGCGGCCCGAGCCGACGGCGGCGAACTGCGCGAGCCGCGCATCGGTCCCGAGCGTGTGCAGCAGCCAGTCGCGGTTGAATTCCTCCGTCGCCGCGTTGTACCCGCCGATGAGCAGCCCGCGCTCCGCGTCGTAGAACGCGTCCCACGCCATCGCGTCGAGCAGCCGGTCACAGCGCGCCCTCAGATCCGGCAGGCGGATGCCCGCCGCCATGAGCCCGCCGGCCAGATTGCCGCTGTCGAGCAGCGAGATCCACGTGTCGTTGGTGGACGGCGCGCCGTCCTCGACATCATGCCAGCACGGGACGAAACCGTGCCGCGCGTCCCATCCCTCCATCACGTCGAGCACGCGCGAGACCGCGGCCCCGGCCTCGGCGTCGGTGATGTAGCCCCATTCCGCCGCCGCCGCGCAGGCGCTCAAGTAGAGCCCGATGTTGCTGACCGAGCTGGGGCCGCGCACATGCTGGTCGTCGGACGGCAGGCCGGTGGCCGGATGGATCATTGACGCGATGGAGCGCCACGTGTCGCGCGCGACGCCTTCGAGATAACGCCGGTCCTCGGCCGGCAGGCCGGGCGCGTTGCGGAGAAAACCCGCGCGGGCCAGGGCGTTCGAGATCGGCGCATAGCTCATGAAGCGCTCCCAGACGAAACCCGACCGGGCGTTCTCGGTCATCAGCAGGGTGATGCCGACATCAATCCCGATGTGCGCGCCGGCGGACCAGCCGTCGTGCGGATCGAAGGCGGTGACGAACCCGTAGAGGCCCCACGCGGCGTCCGCGTGGGTCTCCCGGATATGGCGAACGGCGGGCAGACAGATCTCGGGGGCGAAGGGCAGCGATCCCGCCACCGCATAGGGCACGATGCTGCCGTCCGGCGGCGGGTCGCCGCTCGCGGGCGGTCCGCCCCACCCCGCGTACCCGCCGCGCCAGTCGGATGCGCTGAGCCCCCACACACGCTCGCCCCATTCCGGGAACATGGGGCGCAGGTCCTGCGACCACAGGTGTTGCGCGCGCGTCGCCAGTACGGAGTTCAGGAAGTAATCGGCGTACGCATCGCGCGTCCCTCGAAAATCAATCCACGCATGCGAGAACTGGTGCGTGAACAACGGCGGGCACTGGATGTAGGTGTACGGGCCGTACGTGATGACCGGCTCGCGTTTCCAGGCGTGCCAGGCGGCGGGATCGAGCGGGTGTTCCGGCGCGGCGAGGCCGAGCAGGACGAGGATCATGAGTTCATTGTACCACCCCCATCGCGCCGGCAGCAGACCGCCCTCCGGGGTCCAGCCCATGCTCAACGTGCCGTCGCCGTGCAGCATCCACGGCCACTCGACGCGCGCGATGATCCGGTCGGCCCAGGCCGCCAGCGGCGTATCCGGCCATTGCTGCCGGCAGGTGATGACGCCGGCGAGCAGCAGCGCGGTGTCAATCGTGGACACCTCGGAGTCCCATCGGCGTTCGCCGGTGCCGGGCTCGATGAAATGGTAGTAGAACCCGCGCTCGTGCGGCATCCGTTCCGCCAGAAAGCGCAGCGCCGTTTCCGCGCGCCGGTACGCCGCGCCGGCGGGCAGCCAGCCACGCTCGTCAGCGATGCACAGCGCCGCGAGTCCGAAACCGGTGGCCGCCGAGCTCGCCACCTCGCCGGGCTCCAGGCCCGTGGCGCTGACGCGATCCCACACCAGGCCGGTTTCCGGGTGCATCCAGTCGTTGAAGTACGCGAAACTTCGGCGCTCCAGCGCCTCGGTGGGTTCGCCATTCCTGTGCGCGGCGGACCCCGCGGGCGCCGTCGGCTCCGGCGGTCGCTCCGTACAGCCCGACCACCACACGGCCGCAAGCGCACCCGCGAGGCCCCGCATCGCCATGCGTCCCGTCACGATCCACGGTTCCGGGAGTGCCGCCGCGCGGCTAGGAGCCCGCCGAGGATGAGCAATCCGGCCGGGCCCGGTTCGGGCACAACGGTGAAGTCATCAAAGATGTGAAAATCCGTGTTGACCGCCGGCGCTGCGCTCATGAACACGATGCCGCGGACGCTCGCGGTCACGGCGTTGACCGGCGCCACGGCGGAGCTGATGCTCATGGGCGTGAACGGCTGGTCCGCCGTCACATGGGTGGATTGGATCTGGCTGATGACCCCTCCGACGGAATTGAGCCACTGCACTTCGAGCCACGACTCGGAACTCTCCACGTTCACGGCGCGGATATGGACGCCGAAGTCGTACCCCTCGCCCGCGACAACCGGGGCCTCCTGGAAAATGCCCCGGAAGCTGTCCGTGTCGGCGCCTTGCACATCATTGACCATGCCGAACAGGCCCGAGTTCGCATCCGTCCCGCCGGCGGTGCGCCAGCCCTGGCCGAAGGCGCTCCAGCCTGTGAAGTCGCCGGTTTCGAAGCCGGGATTGATCAGGTCGGCCCGTCCCGCACACGCGAACATAAAGGCCGCCGCACCCAGGGCCAATGCCGCTCTTGCGTTCATAGCGCGCTCCTTTCGATCACATCACGCCGCGGATCCGGCGGCGCCGCAGCCAGGCCAGTACCGCACCGGCGCCGCCCAGCAGCGTCAGCGTGCCCGGCTCGGGCACGACCGGCCCGCCGTTAAAATCAAAGGAGTCAAAGATGCTGAAGTCCGGCGCGCCGGACGCGTCGTGCATCTGCACGATGGCCCGCACGCTCACCGTAGCGGCATTGACGGGCGCCACCATGTTGGTGAGCGACAGGTAGGTGAAGGGCTGATCGGCCGTCACGTGCGTGGACTGCAATTGGCTGATGAATCCGCCGATGCTGTCGAACTATTGGATTTCCAGCCACGACTCCGTGGTATCCATCGTCACCGCGCGCAGCCACACCCCCGCGCTGTAGGATGAACCGCCGACCACCGCGAGGTTCTGGAAGACGCCCCGGAATTCGTCCACGTCGCCGGCCAGCATGTCGTTCACGGCGCCATACGTACCGGCCTGCGCATCGGCGCCGGTGCCGATGCGCCAGCCCTGTCCGAAGGTGCTCCAACCGGAGAAATCGCCGGTTTCAAAGCCGGGATTCGCCAGCGTGGCCGTGTATCCGGGCCGCGCCCAAAGACAACCCGCCGCTGCCATGAGCAGCATCCATCGCCTTCCCGTTTGCATGACCGCCTCCCCGCCGCTTTTCTTCACGCGGACGCTCTCCCGCAAGTCTCACGCACCACGAGGCGGGGCACAAAACGCATATGGCCCCGGCCTTGTTCCCCCGCCGCCAAGCGAACGGCCGCCGAGCCGATCCCGCCGAGCGGAACCTCGACCGTGGTCAGTCCGACAAACCGCGCGGCGTGGATGTCGTCGAACCCCGTCACCGCGGTGTCGTCCGGCACGCGGATTCCGTTTTTCTTCAACGCCTGCAAGATGCCGAGCGCAGTGGCGTCGTTCAGCGCGATCCACACATCAGGCATGGCGCGCCCCCCCCGAAGCCAGGCCGCCACCGCTTCTTCGCCTGCGCGCTCCGTGAAGTCGCCGGATAGCGCGTCGCTGTCAGCCGGCGCGATGCCGCGCTCCCGCAGGACTCGCCGGCACGCGGCGAGGCGCTCTTCCGCGTCATACGTGCCCGCGGGTCCGCCGACCACCGCCACGCGGCGGTGGCCCCGGACGGAAACGAGATGGTCCACGAGCTGCTCCATGCCTGTCGCGTTGTCAATCACAAGCGACGAGACCCCCTCCACCGCGGTCGGCCGGTCGAGCTGGACCAGCGGCAATCCATGCGCCGCGATGGACGCAATAAAGGCATCGTCAAGTCCGAGATTCATCACCACGAGCGCATCCACGCGACGCTCCGTCGCAAAGGCGAGCAGCTGCTCGCGCGCATCCTCGTCCGACGCGGCGAAAACAGTCAGGATATGCTTGCCCATCCGCAAGGCCTCGTCGCTGATCGCGCTCAATAGTTCGGCATAGAACCCCGCCGTCACCGCCGGAAACACCACGCCGACCAAATCCGTGCGCTGCCGCGCCAGCGCCACCGCCGCATGGCTGGGCCGGTATCCCAACTCCTCCGCCACGTGCCGGACGCGCGCCGCTGTCACCGCGCTCACGTCCCATCGCCCGTTTAATGCGCGAGACACGGTTCCATACGAAACGCCGACCCGCTCAGCCACATCAAATAGTGTCACTTTTCCCATATCGTCAACGCTTACGATACGCTGGCGCGCCATCTCTGTCAACCCGGCTTTTCCAGGCTTTTACCGACCCCGGCCGGGGCGCCGGCTCAGCGGCGACGGCGGGGATGAACGGCAGGTTGTAATTGAACGGCGGCGGGATTTGGCGGCATCCTGCGGGCATGCAGGTGCTGGAGTTACTGGTCAGCGGCGCGGTGCAGGGGGTCGGGTTCCGGCCGCTCGTGTACCGGCTGGCCCACGAACTGAATCTTGGCGGCGCGGTGTGGAACGAACCGGGCGGCGTCCGGATACGGCTCGTCGGACCTCCGCAGCGGGTGGAAAACTTCCTGCCCCGCCTCCGCGCCGATTGCGCGCCGCCCGCGCGGATTGATTTCATCCGGGTGTTGTCCGTCGGCGAGTCGGGCCAGGCCGAAGCGTTCCGCATCGCCGAGAGCATGAGGGACGGGGCGCGCGAGGCGCTCGTAATGCCCGACCTGGCCACGTGCCCGGCCTGCCGGCGCGAGCTGTTCGACCCGCGCGACCGCCGATTCCGCTACCCGTTCATCAACTGCACGCACTGCGGGCCCCGCTACAGCATCATCACCGAAATTCCCTATGACCGGGCGCACACGACAATGCGCGGCTTCACGCTGTGCGCGGCGTGCGGGGCCGAATACACGGATCCCGCGAACCGGCGATTCCACGCGCAGCCCAACGCCTGCCCGGCCTGCGGACCGCGGGTCGAATTGCTGGACGCGCGGGGCCGCCGCCTCGGCGAACGCGAGTGGGCGCTGAGGAAAACCGCCGCCCTGTTGCGCGAGGGACTCATTGTCGCCGCAAAGGGCATCGGCGGATTTCACCTGCTGTGCGACGCCCGGAATGAAGCCGCCGTCGCCGAGCTGCGCCGCCGAAAACGGCGGGAGGAAAAACCGCTGGCGGTGATGACGCCCGACATCGAAACCGCGCGCCGGATGGCCGAATGCGGACCGGCCGAAATCGAGCTGCTCGCCTCCCCGGCGGCGCCGATCGTGCTGCTCCGCCGCCGGGCGGAGGCGGATCTCGCGCCGGCGATCGCGCCCGGCAACCCGTATGTCGGGCTCCTGCTGCCGTACAGCCCGATCCACCTGTTGCTGCTGCACGATTTCCAGGCGCCCCTGGTGGCCACCAGCGGGAACCTCTCCGACGAACCGCTCTGCACGGACGATGAGGAGGCGGTCCAACGCCTCGCCGGGGTTGCGGATGTGTTTCTGGTACACAACCGGCCCATCGCCCGCGCGCTGGACGACTCGGTCGTCCGCGTTTTGGACGGCAAGCCCATGCTGCTGCGGCGCGCCCGCGGATACGCGCCCCTGGCCATACCGTTGCCCGTGCAAGCGCCCTGCATCATGGCGGTGGGCCCCCACATGAAAAACACCGTGGCGCTTGCGTGCCGGGACCGGGTGATCCTCAGCCAGCACCTCGGCGACCTGGACACCCTGGAGTCGCGCCGGGCCTTTGAGGGGGCGATCGCCGACCTCCAGTCGCTATTCGCCGAGCGCCCCGTCGCGTGGGCCGCGGACCGGCATCCGGATTATGCCTCCGGCATCATCGCCCGGGAGCGGCATCCCGCGCCGCTGCTCGTCCAGCACCACCACGCGCACATCGCGGCCGTGATGGCGGAACACGCGCTGTCAGGCCCCGTATTGGGCGTCGCTTGGGACGGCACGGGGCTTGGCGATGACGGCACGATCTGGGGCGGCGAATTTCTCCGCACAAAGCCGGACCGCTACCTGCGCATCGCGCGCCTGGCGGCCTTCCGCCTGCCCGGCGGCGATGGCGCCATGCGAAAACCCCTCTGGTCCGCCGTCGGCGTCCTGCACCGGCATTATCCCGGACAACTTCCGGATCTGGCGGTGCGTCGGCTCGGCATGGAGGAGGCGACCGTGCAGGGCCTGTGCACGATGATTGACCGGGGCCTCAACGCCCCGCTCACCAGCAGCGCCGGACGCTGGTTCGATGCGGTGGCGGCCCTGGCCGGCGTTTGCCGCGAAAGCGCATATGAGGGCCAGGCCGCCCAGCAGCTCGAATACATTTCCGACCCCCTCGTTTCAGCGCAACCCTATCCGTTCGGCGAGGTGGCCGAAGGGGGGAGCGTCACCCTGGTTCTTGCGCCCATGCTCGACGAGCTGCTCGCGGACCTGGATGCGGGCGCCCCCGCGAGCCGCGTCGCGGCACGGTTTCATCGAACCCTCGTTGAGATTATCGCGGCGGTGGCCGATGCTCACCGGGGCATGCCGGTGGTCCTCGGCGGTGGCTGCTTCCAGAACCGGATCCTCCTCGAGGCGGCGATCCGCCGCCTGCGCGAAAACGGACACGCGGTCTACTGGCCCCAAATGGTCCCGCCTAACGACGGCGGCATTTCCCTTGGCCAGGCCTTTGTCGCCGCGCATACTTTGCCACGTGCCACCGTTGGAGCCTGACAGTCATCATGTGCCTCGGCGTACCTGGACAAATTGAATCCATCACCGACACGGGCGAATTGACCCGGGCCGGCAGGGTCCGGTTCGGCGGCATCGTCAAGGAAGTGAACCTGGCCTACGTCCCCGAGGCGCGCGCTGGCGACTATGTGGTGGTCCACGTCGGCTTCGCGATCAGCATTGTGGACGAGGCCGAGGCCCGGCAGGTCTTCGACTACCTGAAGGAGATGGACGAACTGGACGGGCTGCAGCCCCCCGCGCAGGCTGATCCCGCGCCTCAATAATGCGGGCCCAAATCCCCGGCCGGCGGAGACGGGGAAAGAAGGGGTCAGCCGGCATGAAAGGCGGTCAGAGCGCCGGAGATGCGGCATAATGCTCATCAAGCTTTGGCGGCGCGGTGGATCTCTACCTGCGCATGACTCGCTGCCCTGCCGGACGGGCCCCTTCCGCATTCCGCCTCGACTTAGGGCAACTTCACGCCCGTCCGATACACGCGCATTTCGGCGCCATTGGTGACGAGGAGCGCGAAACCCGCGCCGTTCGGCGGCCCGGGCAGATCGAAGCCCATCGGCACCCATGGCCCGTCGGTCAGATTCGTGGTGTACCACGCTTCGTAGATCCGGGTATTGGTCGTCGGCGCGGGCACCCACAGACTCATCACGCCCAGCCCGCCGATCAGCGTGATGCGGTTGCTCCAAACGGACGCGCCGTTGGTGGGCACGGTGTCCGCGACGAACTCCGCCCACGCGGTCGCGCCGTCGCCGTCGCCGTCCGCGTCCGACACCGCGCAGGTCGCGCAACCGTAGTGCTGTATTTCCCATGCGTCGGGAATGCCGTCCCCGTCCTGGTCCGTGATGCCGGCCTCGCGGGTGATCGCAACCGTGTCGCCGGTGCCGGCGCCGGCGCCCGCGCCGGCGGTGAAAACGCGCAGGCCGTTGACGAAGAAGTCGAAATCCGGTCCGGACCCCGCGTTGTAGTTCCAGGCCCGGAACACCGTGGCGGTCATGTTCACCCGCGCCTCAAAATGTCCGGTGTTGGTGCGCGTGCTGCCGCCCAATGGCGCGATACGCGCGACGTAACTCGTCGGCCCGGAAAGCGTCAGCTCAATATCCAGACCGCCCGGCGTCCAGCCGATGTCCGTGGACCCGCCCGAAATACTGTAATTCTGGTCGCCCCCGTTGAAGAAGAACTCCCAGAGCATTTCGTTGTCGGAATTGTACAACGCCACGCCGGTCCCAGCGCCGCTGTCCAGGAAACCGTTATCCATCTTCACCGCCAGCGTCTGGCCGGCCGCGAGCGGACCCGGCAACGGACGCCGCGCATCGGCCAGCTTGCCGCTGTTGGCGTAGAATCCCCACGCGGGCGTTCCGATGTTCACGGCGGCGCTGGTGGCCATGAACTGGCCGTTCTGGTTCGCGTCGGAGGAGCTATTGGTAAACACCCACGCCCCGAAGCCGCTGCCGCCATTGTCGCCGGCCTGCCAGCCGTCGCCGTACGCCGCGCCCGAACCGCCGTCCGAGGCGTTGGTCACAATCGCAACGCCGGTGTTCGTACCGATGACGGAGATTACGTTCGTTCCGACCGCGAGCGGAATGCCGGCGATATCCCAGTGCGTCGCCACCGAGAGCTGGCCGGTGGCGCCGTTCAGGCTGTTGCTCCAGGCCAGCAGGCCCGAAACGGACGTTCCCGCGGTACCCTTGAGGTTGAAGGTCGTGACCTCGTTGCTGACCCCGATATCCGTCGGGGGATTGGTGATGACGACGCCGGGCGGGATGACCGGCGGCGCGCAGTAATTCAGCGCATAGGCCCAGTCCAGCCCTCCGTTGTTGTCCCACTCGTCCGCGCCATCGCTGAAGGCCATCGTGATGTTCGTCGCGCCCTGCGGCGGCGTGACGCTGATGCGCCATTGGTTGGCCGTGACATTGACCGTCGGCTGCAGCGGAAAGACCTGGG
Source organism: uncultured Verrucomicrobiota bacterium (assembly GCA_964388845.1). Taxonomy (GTDB): domain Bacteria; phylum Verrucomicrobiota; class Kiritimatiellia; order CAIVKH01; family CAIVKH01; genus JAMLJG01. The sequence continues at coordinate 17,573 of CAYMCD010000022.1, read as the reverse complement.
CCCAGTTGTTGTAGCCGAGGTGCAAATACACCTGCGCCGCGGCCTGCAGCGGGCCCGCGTTCGGATAGTAGGTGATGGTCACGGGGTCGCAGGCCGGCGCGTTGGAAAATGCGAGCGCCGACGTGCCGGTCGGCGCATTGCAATCGCGGATCGTCGTTGAATAGTTGGCGCCGTAGTTGTTGTCAATCGTCGCCCCGTTTTGGAAATACATTTCCGCCGCCGGGGCGTTGTCCGGAATGTTCGCCTGGACGATGGTGTAGGTGGAGGTGTTGCCCGTATTCGCCATCGTCGCCGAGGTGAAGCTGCCGTTCGTGTCGAAGCGATACTGGAGCGTCACCGGCGTGCTGTTGCTCAGGACCCCGCCGTTCGCCTTGTAGGTCACGGCCAGGTCCGCGCAGTCGCGCGGGTCGGAGGAGAATGAGACCTCGGACGGGATCGGCCCGCTGCCGCCGCCGTCGTCCTCGACAAACACGTGCTGGATCTCGGATTTGTGGACATTGCCTTTGCTGTCGTGCGCCTCGATGTAGTAGTCGAGCAGCTTGCCTCGGAAGCCCGGCAAGGAGGCATCCGTGATCTTGGCGAAATAATAATCGGCTATATTGGTCGCCAGCGCCTGCGAAAAATAGTTGATCTGGCCGTTGCCGGCCGCCGCGTTCAGCGCGGCGGAGGTGTTGGGCAGCACGCGCTTGGTCATCGGCACGGCGACCCACGACCCGACCTCGCCCCCGCCCGCGTAGGTTTCGTTCTGGTTGTTCGCCATCGTGTTCACACCGTCGTTATCCTTGCGCACCTTCACCTCGATGCTGGTGATGCCGTTGATGTCGTAGGCGTGGGTCCAGATATAGAAATCGGACGGCATCTTCTTCAGGAAGGCCGTGTTGGTGCCGCTGCCGAAGCTGTTGAACCAGCCAAAGGTGTGGGCGCCGGGATTCCAGGGAAACCGCTGGGGCTTGAGCACGGTCGGGGGCGTCTGGTCGCTGTTGAGCCGCGTGCTCATGTAGCCTTGCAGCATCTCGGTCGCGCGGCGGGTCGCCAGCGACTGCTTCACCTCGTCGTCGTTGCCCAGCCCGCCGTAATAGTTGAAGCCGGAATCGAGACCGGCCAGGTAGATGTGCCACGCGCGCTCCACCACGTTGGGACTGGAGTAGCTGCCGTTCCAGTCGTACGGCGCCTGGATCTTCCACGCCTGGACCGAATTGGCCCCGTTCTCGGCCTTGTAGATCTGTTCCGCGGTCTCGCACCAGTTCGCGCCCGCGATCACAGGGGCCCAACTCCAGAACTTCAGCGCAAAGCCCGGCGACTCCAGGTCAATCTTCGTTCCCGGATAGCATTGCGCGGGATTGGTCACATTGACCGGTGGTTCGATCCACTTGAGGAAATACGGCGACCCGTAGTCCATTTCCGGAAAAATCCACGCGCCGTCCTCGATGTGGGAAATCGGGGCGTTGCCGCCGGCCGCGTTGACGAAGTCCTGCGGGACGGACCGCCGATAACCCGCGCCGGCGCTGTCGTTGAAGAACTGCGGAGTCGCCTCCAGCCACGAGGAAAATCCGCCGCCCCAGGCATTGTCGCCGTCCGACGAGGGCATCACGAGGACCGGCCGGGTCGGATCGGTGGCGAACGGCGAGATGAACGTCTGGATTTTCCCGATCCCCTCGTTCGCGTATCCGAAGCGGTAGCTCAACACGTCGTCCGACGGGACCATGAACATCGTCTTTTCCGCGCCCGTGTTGGGGTTGACGTATTTCACGCGATGAAGCTGGTACGCGTAGGGCGCCACGTTCCATGCGGCATTGCCCGGGTTGGGCTCGCCAAACCACCAGCCGTCCGTCGGGGATGGCCCCAGCTGATCCGCCTTGTTGGGGGGGCTCGAGTAGATGCCATACGCCCCGGTCGGATTGGCCTTGGTCAGGTACGTCGGGCAGGTCCGGCTCAAATGGTGGCTCGCGACAATGGTCCACTCGTAGCCCTCGTCCACCAGGACATCCACCATCGTCGGGGAAAAGGCCATCTCCGTCGGGAAATACCCTTTGGAATGGTCGCTCAAATCCGAGTTCTTGTCCCAGGCCTTCCACCACGCCTGTTTGAAAATCTGCAGCTCCTTGCGAAAAACCGATTTCGGCATCAGCGGCGCGAGCGAGTGATGATAGGTGAAGCCGACCAGGTCGAGGCGCCGGCTGCCGGACGGCGTGTACCAGCCGCTCGCATCGCGATTTCCATTCCACCAGCCGCCGCCATAGCCGAGTTGATTCGCGTCGGCGAGATTCCGGACGTTATCAATCAGCGATCCGGAATAGCTGATTGCAAATCCGCCCTCGCTGTTAATGGACGACAGCGAATCGCGGGGGCGGCCCTGGTACGCGGCGCGCCGGTCATCCAGCCCGAAAATGTCCGTGAGGTTATTCTCCGGATGCGCCACGCCGGAGTCGTACAGCTGGCCGGCCTTCAGAACGATCGAGTCCCATGCGTATTGGACCCGCTCCGTCTGCGACGACCCGTTCCCATTCCATTCCGGCCAGTAGATCGGTTGATGGTTGTGCCAGAAACGGCTCACGTAGACATTCTGGTTCGCCCACACCGCGGAAGTCGCCAACAACAAACCCGCGCCAAACCCGACCGCAGCGGCAACCCTGAATTTAATGCAAGAACCATCGCTCATGACGACCCCCACAAAGCCAATATCTTTGTTTAGTAAAACGTTACACTAGAAATCAAATTATGGTAAAGCTTTTATGTCAAATATTTTACCGGACTATCATAAAGCTGCAATAAACCGGCGCGCCATGATGTCGTATCGCTATATAGATCAACGTGTTAAGACAATATTTTCCAGTAACCGTGAATCGCCACGACGCTCTAAATACTTAATCGGCCAAGGGTAACGCTGGGATCAGATGTACACTATACACTTTGACAAATTGTCGGGCTTCATTTGGCGTCTTTTCGCGTTTCGTGGACATGCCGTCGGGTCTTCACCGCAGTCAGCGACCGCGGCTACGCCAAGCCCCACACGGTCCCCGATGTACCTCGCGGCGCTGGCGCAACGCGGTGATCTACACGATCATCCAGAGCTGCCGGGCGCGCGGGGTGGAGCCGTTCGAGTATCTGCGCTACGCGCTCACGCGCCTGCCCGCGATGACCAACCACCAGGTGCCGACCCTCACGCCTAAGGCGTGGGCGCAAGCCCGCCGCGCTGCGCTCCGCATCCCTGCGTAACTGTCGCAGGCTCTCGCCTCCGACATCTCCAATCCCGCACGCCAAACATCATCAGAGGCGGCTTGGCGTGACGCTTACGCCGGAATCACCGCCGTGAAGAAGTTAGACGGCCGATCACCCGGATAACGCGGATCGAACCGGAGGGCCCGGCTCGCCGCGCCCCATCACCGAGCCCCGCATGAGACGGGGATTCCGGTCAAGGGCTGAACCTGTCGTTTATCCGGGCGAATCACGGGATAGCTACAGATCTTTGCGACGAAACATACGGTTGGCGAGCATCAAGGGGAGAATCGTCCATACGATCAGGATGGCAGAGGCGGAACCAATCCCCGCCGCCGTGCCGAGTAATTCCTTCATCATGGCGCCGGTGTAGCCCATCATGGCGGAAACGTCCATTTGCAGAAGGACAACGACGCGCCCCATGCTGATCGGATTGAGGGCGATCATGGCCATCGAGGCCTTTTCCAGGGGGTAATCCTCGAAAACAAACAGGAGGTAAAGCATCAGCCCGTCGTGGAGCAGGGCAAAGTAGAACCAGACCAGCAGGGCCACCCCGACCCCGCGCGCCTTATCGCGAGTAGCCACCGCGCCGAGGAAGGCGAGAGCGGTGAACAGCCAGGTAAACACGACGCCAACAACCAGCAGGGTGAATCCGGAGGCGGAGGCGGCGTACAGCAGGAGGGGGGGCGCGATGCCGATGAGCAGGGCCGCCGTCAGCGCCCCCGCCACCCCGCAGTACTGCCCAAGCAGAATGTCCCGACGGCGAATGGGCTGGGCGGCCAGAAGCTCAATAAACTCGTGGGAATTGTAAAAATGGATGGTCGCGAAGACGAGGCAAAGCAGTGGAACCATGATGATCACAAGGCTGAGCAGGCCGACAAGGCCCTTTGAGGCATCCCCCCCCAAAAGGAAGAGCCCGAAGGAAGCCGCCAGCATGAAGATCCCGTAGGTCAGAACGACACGACTCCGCAGGATGTCCCGGACAACGTACTTGACGATCCTGCCGATGCTACCCATTGCGAGATTTTCCCATAATGCGGGCGATCAAGGGGCCCAAACGCGACTCCCCGTATTGGGTGACCAAGTCTTCCAGGGCGTGATGAAACAAGACCCGGCCTTCAAGCAAGTACAACACCTCGCTGGTAATCTCCTCCAGATCCCCCAGGATGTGGGAGGTGACCAGAACCAACTTGTTCTTCTCCCGTTCGCAACGCACTTTTTCTTTCAGAATCTGCGCGGCCACCGGATCCAGCCCGGCGGTGGGTTCATCGAGGACGAGAATGTCCGGGTCAAACAGGAAGGCCAAGCAGGCGCTGACCTTTTGACGGGTGCCGCCGGAGAGGGTGCGGGCTTGCTTGTGGGCGATGCCGCGGATGTCGTACGCCTCGATCAGATCTTCGTCGGTGCGCGTGTGGGTACCGCGACGGATCTCCCTCATCATGTTGAAGATCTGCCCCACTTGCAGATGGTCGGGAAAACGGCCGATTTGGGGCATGTACCCGATCCGTCTTCGTAGCGAGGGTTCGGCGAGCAGATTCTCTCCGTCGAGCGTCAGCGACCCCTCGTCGGGCAGAACCAGACCCAACAGACATTTGATCAAGGTGGTCTTCCCGGAACCGTTGGGGCCGACCAGCAATACCGAGCGGCCTCGGTTCAGTGTTACCTCGATCCGGTCGAGTGCCTTGAGCCGGCCAAACGTCTTGGTCAGTTGTCGGGCGGTGATCAAGCCCGGGTCACTTGGCGTCGGGTGGTAGCAGAACGCCATCAAGAATATAGATGATGCCGTTGGCGGCCAAGGCGGACCCAACGACGGTGGCGGAGTCGTTCACGATGACCTTGCCATCCTTGCGCGAGATGCGGATGTCCCCGCCGTTGGCCATGTTGATCACCCGTCCATCGGTGAGCATTTCCTCACGGTATACGGCCACGGCCACGTGGTATTGCAGGATGTCAGCGAGGCGGTCCTTGTTTTCAGGCTTGAGCAGGGTGCCGACGGTACCGGCCGGAAGTTTGTCGAATGCCTCGTTGACCGGGGCAAAGACGGTGAATGGCCCGGTATTGGACAGAACATCAACCAATCCAGCCGCTTTTACTGCGGCGACCAGCGTGCTGTGGGCGGCGCTGCCTGCCGCGACCTTGACGATGTCCTTCTGCGACTCATCGTCGACCACAGCGGACTGGCCCGACTCCGGGGCGGATTGTCCCGTGGCGGCCGCCGGGGTGGATGCACTGTTTTGTGACCGACCGCACCCGCCGGACAGAAACACGGCGGCGAGCAAGAGAGCAAGGGTCTTGATTTTCATGGTATGGACTCCTGGTTGTGGGTGCAGGCAAGTGAAAATGGAAGTGGTCGTATGGCGGGGCTTGCATCCCGAACGCTGTCGGGAGTAATGGTCGGAAAGGCCCGCTCCGCCTGATCGAGAAGATGCACCACCGGGCTGCGCAGGAGCAGGACGGCGGGGGGTACTCGCTGCACTACCATGGCGAAAAGTCCCACCGGACGGTGCGGCACGTCACCGATGCCATCGCGCCCGAGATCGTAGCCCTCATACTTCTGCCAGTGGTTGTTCTCAAAGCGATTGTTGTCCAACTCCCCATAGGCGCCAACATCGAAGGAGTTTCCCGTGAAGTTGTTGCGCCGGTAAACATTATCCGAACTGCTCGACTGCACTTGAATGGCCCATCCGTTCGCCACGAAACGGTTGCCCTCAATCGTCATTCTGTTAGAGCCGTGCAAGGCGATGCCGATGGAGTTTGAGTCAAAGTCATTACCTATGATCGTTCCGCCGGTCATGTCCTTCAACAAGAGCCCGTAGGAGGAACTGCCCCAGTTTCGCGAGAAAAGGTTGGCGCTCATTTCTACATTCCGGGAGTACATCACGGCTACGCCCGCGCCGTTTTCCGTAAAGGCGTTGCGTGTGTAAACACTGTCGTGGGAAAACATGTAATGCAACCCGTAGCGGAGGTTCCCAATCACGTGGTTACCTTCGATGCGGGAGTCGGAGGCAAATTCCAGGTAGATTCCGTCACGGTGTTTCCGGACCGCGTTACTGGCGACGGTGATTCCTTCGCAGGACCATAGATGAATGCCGTTCCCGGTGTCTTGTTCGCCCCGCGGAAGGCCCGTGACCGTATTTCCCGCTACGGTGCCCTCCATGGATTTGGACAGGTAGATGCCGAAATGGCAACGCTCGACGAAATTGTCCCGCACCACGACGCGCCGGGCTCCCTGGACCTTGATGCCGGCGAGGTCGGCCAGACTGGTGAGGCCGCTATCCCGGATGACAAAGCCCTGAACCAGCACATTGGACGCGGAGATGGTGAGTACTTCCACTTTCCCTTCGCCATCCAAAACGGGGCGGCCTACCCCCACGAGGGACAATGGTTTGTCAATGCGCAGGTTGCCTTCCCGATATACTCCGGAGTGAACGATGACGCGATCCCCGGGCGAAGCGGCGACCAGGGCGTCCTTGACGGCGGCGTATGTCCTGCCGGAACCCACCTGCAGTTCCTTCCCCAAGAGCAGGGCGGGAAACACGCCGACGAAAACACAGGTGAGGATCGAGCGCTTCATCGGCGGGTCAGAACGGTTTGTGGACTTCGTTCCAGGTGAGAATCAGCCCCCCGCCGCCCAATTGCTTCTGCGTGGCCTCGGCGGTGGCGCGGTCCGGAAACGCGGCGTGATCGCCCCGCATGGGGGATCGCAGTCCCTCGTGATGGAGATACACGGCCTTCTGTGCGGCGATGAATTCGCCCGGGGTATGGAAGCCGGAGACCAGTAAAAGGCCCTTCGTCCCAGCGTCGGGCGCTTTCGCCCGGAGAAATCCAAGCAAACAATTCACATCATCAAACTTAAATACCTTTCCTTTTCCGGTGACCAGTTCGCATCCGAAGCGCTTGTCGACAATGGTCATGCTGCACTCCGAGCAGGCGTCAGATCCGTAGCGGATGGCTTGGGGCCGCGGGCTGCAGGCAGGCAGTAGCGTCAGGATGCCGAACAGGAGGGCCAGATTCGCTGCCGCCGCGCCGCCGCCCGCCTTCCTTCCCCGGTGCCGCCAGATCTCCCAGATCAGGAGAACGGTGGCGAGCGCCCCGGTTCCGATGAGCAACCATCCGCCAAGGTCCGGGCCGGAATACGCCACGAAATTAAGCAGTGTTTTGTAGCCCAACAACGGAGGACTGTAGACCATGCCGGGAACGGAAATCGCGGCATGGGGATCCAGATTATGCCCATAATCATGACCCCAGCGCAGGAAGTCGAGCATGCCGAGAAGCCCGGCAAGGTGCAAGACCGCGACAAAGAGAATCAGCAGGGAGCGCCGTGCGAAGAGAACCGGCAACGCACCCACGACAATCAAGCCGATCAGGCCGTACTTCAGGAAGCCGAATTCGGGAAATTCATCGACCTTAATGGGGCGCATGCCGATGTAGTGGTTGACGCCATTGATGATGTCCAAGTCCCCGGTGATTCGATCAAGCCACATTTGCATGCGCAAACCTTCGGGATACTGGGGAGCCCAAAGCTTGATCTCCCACACCGGAAGCGACCAGACGGCGGCCATGCCAATCAGTGCTAGCCCCAGCAATGCGCGGGAAAGAGGATGCAATCTTTTCATAGTAACTCCTGAATCAACCACCCAACCGGAGCGGATGCGCGGATGTTGGGGCATTCGCCCCCAGGGTGGACTATCGCGCCGCGGTGTCACCGATGCCGAACGTAAGTGGCGTGTCGGCGCCGGCGGGGGAAACACGGGCATACCCCTGCATCTCCTGGTGAAGAGCGGAGCAGAAGTCCGTACAATAGAATGGAGCTATTCCGACCCGGGTCGGCACCCACTTGAGGGTGCAGGTTTCACCCGGCATGACGAGAAGCTCCGCATTGGTGGAGCCCTTGACGGCAAATCCGTGCGGGACATCCCAGTCCTGTTCCAGGTTGGTCACATGGAAAAAGACTTCGTCGCCCAGCTTGATGCCCTCGATGTTGTCCGGCGCAAGATGCGAGCGGATGGCGGTCATGTAGACGTGCACGGCATTGCCATCTCGCACGACTCGCGCGTCTTTTTCACTCTTGGTGGCGTAGGGATGCTGGTTTTCCTCGAGCTTGAAGATCTTCTTCGATTTCGGTGCCACCAGGCTGGCTGGAATCCCCTCGGCGTAGTGCGGCTCGCCGATGGTCGGAAAGTCGAGCAACAGCTTCATCTTGTCCCCGGAGATGTCGTAGAGCTGGGCGGATTGCGTGAGCTCCGGCCCGGTGGGCAGGTAACGATCCTTGGAGATCTTGTTATAGGCAATAGCGTATTTGCCATGGGGCTTGGTGGTGCACCCGCCCGGGATGGTCATGTGCCCGACGGAGTAGAAAGTCGGGCTGCGGTCAACCACCTGCAGCGTCTCGATGTTCCATTTTACAATCTCGGAGGTGACGAAGAAGGAGGTATAGGCATAACCCTTGCCGTCGAACTCCGTGTGCAGAGGGCCGAGGCCCGGCTTCTTCACCTCGCCGTGCAGCACGGAGGCGTACTTGAGCACCGGAATGCCGACAAAATCACCGTCATAGTCCTTGGCTGCGATCGCTTGCTTCATCTTGTCGAACGAGAAAACCGGTATGAGCGCCGCCAGTTTTCCGCTGCCGATAATATAGCTGCCGGTGGGATCGGTATCGCAGCCGTGAGGCGACTTGGGGCAGGGCATCAGGTAGACGATGTCCTTGAGTTCCAGGGGATCCAGCACCACCACCTCCTGCTCCGTGATCGAGCTGGCGGAGTGGGTCTTCTCGTCATAGATGTTATGGAAGTGCGGGGCCTTGGATATGCGTCCCTTACCCGCCTTCACGTACTCTTCGCATTTTTTCCAATCGAGGGCGATGATGAAGTCCTTGTCCTTCTGCGAGGCGTTGACCTCCAGCAGGGTATGGGCTTGTTCGCTGTTGTAACAGGAGAAGAACATCCATCCGTGTGACTTCATCTTGCCGGCGCGCGCCAAATCGATATCGATGCCCGGCAGCAGCACTTGGAAGGCGACCTTCATGCGACCGGTGTCGGGCGCCACGGAAATCATGCTCACCACGCTTTTGAAGTTTTGCTTGAAGCTGGAGATGGGCACGTCCGGGTTGGAGCCCTCGTCGTCAAGCGGATAGGCGAAGCGGGTGCCCGCCACCACGTATTCGGAGTTCTCGGTTATGAACGGCGAGGAGTGGTTGCCCGAACTATTCGGCACTTCAATGATCTCCTCCGTGCGGAAGGTCTCGAAGCTGATGCGGGCGATGCGTGGTGTGTTGTTCGCATTAGCGAAGATCCAGCGTCCGTCATGTTCGCCCTTGGTCTGCGAAAGGGAGACGTGGTGCTGGTCGTCCCAGGGCATGAAACCGTGGGATGTTTCCAGCATGGGCTTGGTCTCCTCGCTGTAGCCCCACCCGGATTCAGGATGGACGGAAAAAACCGGGATGTTGCGGAACAGCCGACCCGACGGCAAACCGTAAATGGCCACATGGCCGCTGAATCCGCCGGAAACGACATTGTAGAACTCATCCTTCTGGCCGGGGGCGACAAACACTTTCTCCGCTGTGCCGCCCGCTATGTTATTGATCACGGGTTTGGGTTTGCAGCCTCCGGACAGCACGGCTGCGGCAAGGGCAAGGACGCTAATGGTTGCGATGTTGATTCTTGTTTTCATAGGGTGGAACCGGTGGTGGGTGTGGTTGGTTGGTCTACAGGGTAGTAGGGAATTAATTTTCGCCGTCGTTACTGCGCATGAACTCGACAACTCTGCGGGCTTCCTCGAGATTTATATTTTGGTTCGGCATGCGAACGAGGCAGAGCTCAAGCAGCTTCTGAGCCTCCTCATCCTTTTCCAGCATCATGTCGACGTTTAAGATCATGTTCATGATCCAGACCGGCTCACGGCGCTTCGTGACGCCCAGCCAGCCGGGACCGACGAGTTTATCTTCAGTAAGCCTATGGCAGGCCAGACACTTCATCTCGTAGGTGGCCTTCCCCTCCGCGACCCATTCCGCATTCAGCGGATTCGTGAGTTGGACCTCCTTGACCTCCACCCCGTGAATTTCCGTTCCGCTTTCGGCCAGTTCCAGTGGACTGGGGGCCGCCTCGGCCGCCCGCTGCGCCGCCTCGCGGGATCCGCAGCCAGTCAGGAGCAGAGCGCTACATGCCAGCACCGGGAGGAACGGGAAAACAGTCAGAAGAGGTCGGGGCTTTGGATAGAGGGTCGTGTTCTTTGAGGATCTGCTAACAACGCGTGGCCGCATATTCACGATACATGTACCCGGGTGATAAGAAATCGCTTTTCAATCGGCGCGGGCACCCGCCCGCTGAAACAGAACTGAAAGAGCGATTTCGTGGTGAAGACAGTAGGCGAAGCGAGATGAAGACGTCAAGCGGACTCCCGTCGCCGTGGCGCATCGTCGCGGAAAATCCCCCAAAGTCTTGGGTGGTGGGCGTAACAGGACTTGAACCTGTGACCCCTTCCATGTCAAGGAAGTGCTCTAGCCAACTGAGCTATACGCCCCCGAAGCGAAACAAGACAGGTTGCTATTTGCCAGCCGCGACCGGGGATGTCACGCGGAAAAGCGGACGCGGCCGGCGCGCCACACGCGTGAGATCTACCTCAAATCGCCGCTGCCGTGCAATTTGCCGGCGGCCTGGCGACCCGCGAGCTTGGCCAGGTTGCCGGACGCCACGGCATCCAGGTCCAGGCCCAACTCGCTGCACATGGTGGCGACGTACCACAGCACATCGCCCAATTCCTTGGACAACAGGCTGCGTCGTTCCTCTGTCATGCGACCGCCGTCGTCACGAAGGCATTTCTTGATTTTCTCGCATATTTCACCCGACTCGCCGGCGAGGCCGAGCGCCGGATAAATCCAATTATTTTCGCCTCGGCCCGGATACACCGCTGTTTTGGCCGCGCCCGCCTGGTAATCCGAAAACTTCATGCAGACCCCCTCCGTTTTGCCTTCGAGCATACAGCTGCAATAGAACCGCGGGCGACGAATTTTAATGATTCCCGCACCGGCCCCGCCGCCGCTCCACGCCCAGGCACTGTAAAAAACCGCCCGGACGGATGCCCGTCGGCGCCGAATCTTGACTTTTCCCATGATCCTGCCTTGTATTGTCGCCCTTGCCCGACGCCCCCATCGTCTAGAGGCCCAGGACGCCAGGTTCTCATCCTGGTAACACCGGTTCGAATCCGGTTGGGGGTGCCATGCACCAGAGTTTCGCTGCGCGAAACACGGTGCATGGCGCAGCCATGCTCCGGCAGCCGACCGCAGGGAGGCTGTCTGGTGCATGAGCCCTGAACCGTGTTTCGAGCGTAGCGAGAAACTCTGGTTCAGGGCCGGTTGTGCCTCTATCCTCCCGAAACATGGAAGTCCCGCTCCCCTATTGCGTCTACGTCCTCCGCTCGGAATGCGACGGTGATCTGTACATCGGCTTCACGCAGGACCTGACGCAGCGCCTGGCCGAACACAACGCCGGGAAATCCCCTCCCACCGCCCCGCGGCGCCCGTTCGTCCTCCTATTCTGCGAATGCTTCGCCACCAAGGCGGAGGCCATCGCGCGAGAAAAGTATCTGAAGACCACCAAAGGCCATCGCGCCCTTAAGCTCATGCTTCGGGACGCTCTTTCGGCAGAATCTTCTCAACGCGGTAGCCAATGGCGTGATACCCAGCTAACCGGCGATGGAACATGCGGTTAAGCATGGGCACTTCGACATCCGCGAAATCGTATATCAGGACATCCTGTTTCTGGTCATGGATGCGGTGGAGACGGCCGGCGTATTGCGCGAGGGTCCCGCGCCATGAAATAGGCATGGCAAGAAACAGCGTATCAAGCCGGGCATCGTCGAACCCCTCACCCAGATACTTGCCCGTGGCAATGAGCAGTCGCCCTTCCTGCGGGGGGACAGCGGCCAGTTGTTCCATGATGGCTTTCCCCTGCTTCCGCCCCATGCCACCCGCCAAGATGATCAGATGCGGTACTTTACCGGTCAGCAGGCGGATCAAAGCATCCATGTGATCTCGGCGCTCGGTGAGGAGGACTGGGGAACGACCCGCCTTGATCGCGGCGGCGGCGGCACCCGCAATCATGCGGTTCCGATCAAGATTCGCGACCAGCGCTGCATAGATGTCATGTATGCGTACATTGTCACCACTCGGCCCTGCAAATCCGGTTTCCTGCACAATCACGCGATGGTCGAAAGGGCGGCGTGCGGCATCTTTGCGCGGGTCGGTCCGGTAGCGTATGGGTCCGCACTGCATGAGAATGATTGGGTGATGGCCATCTTTTCTGGTTACCGTGGCTGACAACCCCGTGATGTATTTCGCGGCAGACCGTCGCGCCACCTGTTCGAAACTCGGTGCCGATATGTGGTGGCATTCGTCCACCACAAGGTGTCCGTACCGGGACACCACGTCGGACACTTCGCCCTTCCGGACCAGGCTCTGGATCATTGCGACATCCACAATGCCCGTGGGCTTCCCCGCGCCTCCGCCAATTCTTCCGATGCGCTTCGGTTCGAGATCAAGGAAGGTGGCCAAGCGCTCACACCACTGGTCCATCAGTTGCTTGCGGTGAACCAGTATCAGCGCGTTGACGCCACGCTTGGCTATCAGGTAGGTGGCTACCACCGTCTTCCCGAAGGCGGTGGACGCTGCCAGCACGCCGGCGTCGTGTTTGAGCATGAGTGCCGCGGCATCCGCCTGCTCTGGGCGAAGCTCGCCCCGAAAGCTCGCGTCAATGCGCACCCCGGATTCACGACGGTCTTCCAGTGTGAGCTCGATACCGAGATTCTTTAGCATCTCGTGGAGTTCATCCACACAGCCAATCGGCAAGCCGATGTGTTTCCCGTGGTCTTCCGCGCAACTGATGATCCGCGGGGTTGCATACGTGGGGAGCCGCATGGCTTGATTCCGATAGAACTCCGGATTCTGGAATGCAGCGATCCGAATGATCCTGTTGCGCAGCGCCGGAGGCAGACCGTCCTTCGGGATGTAGATTTCATTCGCGAGCACAGCCTCAATTCGGTCGGGCAGCGGGCCGGTCAGCGGAACCTCCCTTCGCCGTCGAGATGGAGGAAGCGTCCAGGGGTCTTCATCGCCTTCCTCGATGGCGACGCGTTTGACACCAAGAACGTCGCCCTCAACAGAAGCTTGAGCGACCAAGTCGACCACCTCTTGCTGTGTCATTCGCCGGATTGACTTCAGGTATCTCCACTGGTCGCGATGGGGCTGCAAGTTGTCGTCGAGCAGGAGCGTGTTGCCCATGGGTACCGCATGGCCCTGGAACGGGAGGGCAATGAGGTTGCCGAAACCGCCCTTGGGCATGGTGTCCTGGTTGGGGAACATGCGGTCATACGAGCCCAATCCGATCTCCGGCCTTCGATCCATGGCAGCCGTCAGCAAGGCGGCCCCAAATTTCCGGGCGAGCGCGGCGGGGAGTGGCTGGGCAAAGAAGATCCATACGTGGGCGCCGTTCCCGGAACGAGAGCGCTCAACGGCATGTGGCACCCGCCTCTCCCGACAGACCGCCGCGAATGACTGCACATCATCGGCCTATGTGTCTTCGTCGAAATCGAGGGCCAGAAACCACGTAGTTTCGTCAGGCATCAGAGGATAAATGCCCAGGACATGGTGCTTTTCTCTCTTGCCTGGCTGATGTCCAACCAGGTGGTTGAACACGTCATCATCCCGGAGAGGCAGTAGCTCCCGGTTTGGACAATGGGAGCATTTCATCCGGGGCTTTCCGCAAACACCCGGCACCCAATCATTCTTGCACGCCGGCTGGTATCCGCTGCGACCCGTACGCTTGCTCTCAAAGTGAAGGGCATAGACATCGTCGCGCCCGTGAAACATGGCCCTGAATACGGCGATCTTTTCGTCGCGGGTCATGTCCGATTGCTGGAGCCGGGGCGTCGGAACCGCCGAATTGTCCCGACTGCCTCCGGCAGAAGTTGGGGGAGATGTCAACGCGGCGATCTGTCGCAAAAGATCAGACCGCTCCGCCTCGACGCTTTCCAGTCGACGGCGGAGGAGCTCAAGTTCTTCAGTCATTATTCTTTACTCAGGCGGGGCGAGGCCCCCTTCATAGTGATGCCCGGCATCTATCCAATTCAAACGTCGGGGTGGAAGTATCGCCAAGGCCCGCGCGGGAGGATCTGCCTCGGGTCAAGCGGCGACGACGCGGGCGGCCCATTCAAGGACTGAATCGGCGATGGCGATTGCCTTCCGATAGTCCACCTCGGATACGGCCTCGTAGGTGCCCGGGTAACGGGTCATTACGGCAAATTCGTTAAGCGTCCCGGCTTCACGAAAGCTGGGAGGCACCTCAACGCCGGCTTGTTGAAGACCAGAAAGCAGTTCGTTGATGTCGTGCACAAACCGAAAATGAAGCCCATGGTGAACAAGCACAGCCTTGATGGCTTTCTCGGCCGCCTGTTGGGCATGGAAGCAAAGGTCTTCCCAGAGGCACCCCGGCGGCTTGTCCACCATGGCAAGGGCCAAGCTGCTGCGCGCGCGAGTCAGCCAATTCTCGGCGCTGCCCATACTGGCCTCAGGCGGCACGGTAGATCTCCCGCCCCTCGCGCAGCGCCTCTCCAATGATCAGGCCTGGATTCGATGCGTAACGCGCCACATCGTCCTCGGTCACCACAACGACATCGGTGGCCACGGAGAAACCGAAGAGACTCCTGTAGATCGCCTGCGTGGCCGCACGTCGGGAGACTTGATTGCCCACCACCACCAACACATCGATGTCGCTGTTCGGGCCCATGTGTCCTCTTGCCGCAGATCCGAACAACACAACGCGCGAGGGATGCACGGCATCAACAATCCTTTGCCGTGCCTGGGCGACAAGCGAGGGGTCAGGCAGTTGTGGTTGAGAAATCATTGAACAGGAGTATATCTCTGATTCTCCATACAACAACCGGAAATCCGGAACCACTGACCACGCGTCATGTTGCCCAACGGCAAGCGGAGCCAACGTTTGTCCAACCTTGTGAGCCCTCTTTCTGTGTGAATGATGATGTCGTTGACGAATTTACGCTCGCCACCCACGCAGCCGTTGATGCCTTCCGCGAGAGATCCCGGGGCGGATTGCCTTACACGGTCACGAGATCGGATATCTCTTCCAACTTCTCACACAGGAGGCGGGCCCGGTTCCAAAAACTCTCCGTTGGGGGTGCCACCAACGTTGGATCAACGTTGGTTCTGGGATCCGCGCTCTATCCATTTGCGGCAGGGTGCTCTTCTCCCGGCACCGATTCGCCTTCCGGTTTGACATCGTGCCGCGTAGCGTCTATTTTGCACAACAAATGACAGATGGACGCATGACAGAATACCGGAACAGAACCCTGGAGTCAGCCTGCCGCTACGCGGCCGAGCAGTTTTCCGTGCTCCTGATCACCGGCCCACGCCAGGTGGGCAAGACCAGTCTGCTCGAACATATCCGGGGGTGGGATCGAGCCTATGTCACGCTCGATGACATGAACTTGCGGGGATTGGCCAAGGGCGACCCCGCGCTGTTTCTCCAGCGCTTCCCGCCGCCCGTCCTCATTGATGAAGTTCAGTACGCCCCCGAGCTGTTTCCCGCGATCAAGCTTGCCGTGGATCGAAATCCCACGCCGGGCAGCATCTGGCTGACCGGGTCGCAGTCCTTTCCCTTGATGAAGGGCGTTTCGGAATCCCTTGCCGGACGGGTTGCCGTCCTGAATCTGCTGGGCTTCTCGGCCCGGGAAGCGGATGCCCGCTCCATTGACCTGCCGCCCTTCCTGTCGACGCCTGCGATACTTAAGAAGCGGGCGGCTTCGCCCTTTCCGACGGATATGCGCTCCGTTTACGAGCGCATCTGGCGAGGCAGCTTTCCGGCGCTTCTCACC
The DNA here is from genome assembly GCA_964388845.1 of uncultured Verrucomicrobiota bacterium. Classification (GTDB taxonomy): domain Bacteria; phylum Verrucomicrobiota; class Kiritimatiellia; order CAIVKH01; family CAIVKH01; genus JAMLJG01. The sequence continues at coordinate 1,475 of CAYMCD010000022.1, read as the reverse complement.
GGCCGCGTAAAGGATCGCGACCTTTTCTTCCGCTCGTACGTGCAAACCTATCTCCAGCGCGATGTACGCGACCTCCTGAAGGTGGGCGACCTGGATTCGTTCATGCGCTTTCTCAAGGCAACGGCGGCCAGGACCGGGCAACTTCTGAACTACTCGGATCTTGCCCGCGACTGCAACGTGAGCGTGAACACGGCCCGCAACTGGATGGGCGTCCTGCAGGCCAGCCACCAGGTCATGTTGCTCCCCGCATGGCACAGCAACCTCTCAAAGCGGCTCTACAACACCCCGAAGCTCCACTTCCTCGACACAGGCCTTTGCGCCTATCTGACCGAGTGGTCATCGCCGGACACGTTGGCCGCGGGAGCCATGTCGGGTGCCATCCTGGAATCGTATGCCGTGGCCGAGATTCTGAAATCCTGGTGGCATACGGGAAAGGAACCGGCCCTTTATCACTACCGGGACAAGGACGGACGCGAAATCGACGTTCTTATCGCCCATGACGGACTTCTCTATCCGATCGAGATCAAGAAGGCGGGAGTCATCCGCTCGTCGGATGCATCTGCCTTCCAACTGCTACAACTTCGCGGGGCCAAGCAAGGACCGGGTGTCGTCCTGAGTTTGGTGTCTGAAAGCGTTCCCCTCGACCGGTCATCCACGAGTTTCCCGATCGCTTGGCTGTAGACGTCGGCGCTTCCCCCGCCGATGAACGGTGGTCACATAGGTCTGTTCCGTCCGGTAGGAATAATGCGCCACCCGCAAGCATTCCCGCACCTCGCGCTCCAGCGCCGCCCAGTCCACCCGCAGCCCGTCACCCCCCGCTGGAGTGGGGTGACCCCGCCCCCCGAAACGGTGCCAGCCGGAATGATAGGATTTCCGGCGCGTCAGGCGGCGGCCTCCAGTTTTCTCTGTTTGTTCCGTTCCTTCAGCAGGTCCATGTTCAGATAGCGGTGCTGCTCGATCCAGTCCTCGTGGATCTCGGCCGCCAACGCCCTCACAAGCCTCAGCGCGCTGGCCTCGTTCGGGAAGATGCGGACCAGCAACGTCCTCCGCTTGATCTCCTGGTTCAGTCGCTCCAGCATGTTCGTGCTCTTGAGGTGTTTGTGGTGCGCTTCGGGAAGCCGATAGAACGTGAACGTATCCGCGATGTTCGCTTCCACCCACTCACAGAGTTTCCCGTAGCGCACCTGCCAGCGCTTCAGCCATGCCTCCAAGTCCCGACGAGCTTCTTCGGCGTTCCGCCGCTCGTACAGCCACCTCAGCTCCATCAGACAGTCTTCCGCCCCGCTCTTCGGCAGGTAGTCCAACGCGTTCCGCAGGAAGTGCACATAGCAGCGCTGCCACGCGGCTTCCGTCAGGGCCTCCTGGATCGCTCGTCGCAGACCCTCGTGATCGTCGCTCACCACCAGTTCCACCCCGTGTAATACCAAGCGCCATAAATATATAGTATAATATATCTAGTCCTGCGGCGCGCGGTA
>CAYMCD010000021.1:0-35879 GCA_964388845.1 uncultured Verrucomicrobiota bacterium | reverse complement strand
CACTCAACCTCCTCAATAAACGTCACTTCGACTGGTAGAATGCAAAAGCCCTATGTTTCACGCCGCGGCGGGAACCTATTCGCGCTTGTCCCATCGGGCGTGGCGCATCAACTTCTGCGCGAGGGCCTCGAACGCCGGATCGCCGCGAAGCGATTCCAGGTCGCGGTCCTTCCTCATCCACGCGAGGTCGGAATAGCCGAGGTCCACCGCGCGCTCCAGCGCGGCGATCGCCTTCGCGCGCTCGCCGGTCAGGGCGTGGCTGCAGCCGAGATTGTACCAGTTTTGCGGGTCGTTCGGCCGGAGGCGCGTCAATTCCAGATCAACCTTCAGCCCGTCCTCATACCGCCCGATCCGCGTATACAGGTTGCCGAGCGCCTGCAGGACGGGCTCGTGCTGCGGCACCCGACGGCGCACGCCCTCCAGGAACAGCAGCTCCAGCCGGTGTGGCTTCGGCGGGGATTTTCGGCGCGACAGGCTCATGGCCGCGGGATCTAACCGGTCAGGCGCGCTGGTCAATCGGCACGAACCGCAGTTGCGTGGGGCCGCAGTAGGCCTGGCGCGGCCGGCCGATCTTCTGGTTCGGATCGTTGTGCAGCTCGTACCATTGCGCGATCCAGCCCGGCAGGCGACCGATCGCGAACAGCACCGTGAACATGCTGGTCGGAAAGCCCATCGCGCGATAGGTCAGGCCGGTGTAGAAGTCCACATTCGGGTAGAGCTTGCGCTTCACGAAATAGTCGTCGTTGAGCGCGCGATCCTCGAGCTTCATCGCGATGTCCAGAAGCGGATCGTTGATCCCCAGCTTGGCCAGCACTTCGGTGCAGACCTTCTTGGCGATCTTCGCGCGCGGATCGTAGCTCTTGTACACGCGGTGGCCGAACCCGTAGAGGCGGAAGGCGTCATCCGGATCCTTCGCGCGGGCGACCATCTTGTCCACATCGCCGCCGTTGCGGTGGATTTCCTCGAGCATCTCCATGACTTCCTGGTTGGCCCCGCCGTGCAGCGGGCCCCACAGCGCGCAGATTCCGGCGGACACCGAGGCGTAGAGATTGGCGCCCGTGCTGCCCACCATGCGAACCACCGAGGTGGACGCATTCTGCTCGTGGTCCGCGTGCAGGATCAACAACTGGTTCATCGCCTTCACCAGGACCGGGTCAATCTTGTAGTCGGCCACCGGCGACGCGAACATCATGTTGAGCAGATTCTCGCAGTAGGTCAGCTTGCTGCTCGGATACACGAACGGCTCGCCGATGGATTTCTTGTAGGAAAACGCCGCCATCGTGCGGAGCTTGGAGATCAGCCGCGTCGCGGCGATGCTCTTCTCCTCCTCCACATCCTCCAGTTGCGGATAGAAACTGGAGAGCGAAACGGCCATCGCCGAGGCGACCGCCATCGGATGCGCGGCATCCGGATAGTTGCGGAAAAAGGCCTGCATATCCTCGTGCAGCATCGAGTTCCGGTTCAGCAGGCGGGCGTAGCGCTGCCGCTCGGCCTTCGTCGGGAGCTTGCCGTGGATCAGCAGGTAGGCGACCTCGATGAACTCGCAGTGCTCCGCGAGCTCATCAATGTTGTACCCGCGGTAACGCAGGATGCCCTTTTCGCCGTCGAGAAAAGTGATGGCGCTCTCGCACGACCCGGTGTTGACGAAGCCGGGATCGTACGTGATCAGCCCCGTTTCCGCGCGCAGCTTTCGGATGTCCAGCGCGCGCTCCTGTTCCGTCCCCTCGTAGATCGGGTAGCTGAACTCGCGGTCGCCGATGACCAGTTTGGCCGCCGCGACTTTGTTATTCTCCAGCATGTCGCGCGTGCCGGGTCAGGCCTTCTTAACCGAACCGGACTTGATGCAGGAGGTGCACACGCGCATCGTCCGCGTCGTGGCGCCTACGCGCACCCGCAGCCGCTGCACGTTGGGCAGGAACCTACGGCGTGTGACCCCCGTGGTGTGCAGACCGATCCCGCCCTTCTTCTTCGGCAGCCCGTGCCGGATGATGCGGTTTCCCGTCACTGAACCTTTTCCGCAGATGTCGCATACCTTCGCCATCGGAATTCTCCCTGAAACAGGCGGCAGAACGTAGTCCAGCCGTGTCCAGGCCGCAAGCCCAAACACCCGGTCGGGGCGGGATTTTATCCGGACGCCCGCAAGTCCTGCAAATACAGGACCAGGCGCTCCTGCCCCCGGAACCGATTCCGCCGGACCTGAAACACAATGTCCCACGGCGGTGCGGGCAGCTCCCGGTCGCCCATACCCCACCCCATCGCCTCGATCTGGCGGCCCCCGGCCGCCAGGAGGAACTTCAGGTGATTCTTGCCGACCGCCCGGGGCGGGCCCAGCATGCGCACCCCGCGGGCCCCCCAATTCGGCGTCGGATTGCCCACCCCGAAGGGCCGCATCCGGTCCAGGGCGTCCGCCAGCGCGCCGTCCACCTCGTCGAGGTCCAACCACGCGTCAATCCGCTGGATGGGGCGCAGATCGCGACCCGCGAGCAAGGACCGGGCCGCGTCATTGAAGAGGCCGGCAAAGGCCTCCAGGCGGCCGGGCTTGAGTTCCAAGCCCGCCGCCATGGCATGACCGCCGAATTTCGACAACTCGGCGGCGCAGCGCTCCAAGCCCCGCACCATGTCGAATCCCTCGATGCTCCGGCAGGAACCGCGCCCCCCTTCCTGCTCGAGCGCCACTACCACGACGGGCCGGTTGAAGCGCTGCAGCACACGGCTGGCCACGATCCCGATGACCCCCGGGTGCCAGCCCGCCCGGCCCACAACAAGGCCGAAATCCCGGTCCGGATCGAACCGATCCTCGAGCTCCGCCAGGGCCTCCTTCAGCGTCTCCGCCTCGATCGCCTGCCGCTCCCTGTTTGCGCGATCCAATTCTGCGGCCAGGGCGCGGAGCTCCGCGGGCGCCCGCCCGAGCAAAAGGTTCAGCGCGCGCTCCGCGTCGCCGAGGCGCCCCGCGGCGTTGAGCCGCGGGCCCAGTCGAAACCCCACCTCGTAGGCGTCAATCGCCTCCTCAATGCCGGCGACCTCGATCAACGCGCGGAGGCCGGGATTGGCCGTCTGGTTCAATTGCGCCAGCCCGTGCCGCGCGAGGATCCGGTTTTCACCCGCCAGCGGCACTATGTCCGCGATGGTCCCGAGCGCCACCAGGTCGAGCAACGGACGCAGATCGGCCGCCGCCGCCCGATCGCGGCCGCGCGCGCGACCCTCCTTCACCAGGCCGTGGCACAGCTTGAACGCCACCCCGACCCCCGCGAGCAGGTGCAGCGCTGCGTCGGTCCCGCGCTTCGGGTTGACCACGGCATGGGCCGGGGCCACATCCGCGCCGGGTTCGTGGTGATCCGTCACAATCACGTCCACCCCGCGCGCCGCGGCCGCCCGGACCGCGCCGACGGAGCCCGTCCCGCAATCCACCGTGACAATCAACGCCGGCGAATGGACGTCCAGACAGCGCAGCAGCGCATCCTCGCTCAACCCGTATCCCTCGTCGAGGCGGTGCGGCAGAAACGCGCGCACGTCGGCGCCCAGCCCCTCCAACACCGTGACGAGCAACGCCGTGCTGGTGATGCCGTCAACGTCGTAATCGCCGAACACGACGATCCGCCGGCCGGACTCGACCTCCGCCCAGATGCGCGCGACCGCCTGGCGCAGGTCCGGCAGGTCGAACGGGTCGCCCAGCGCGCTCAAGCGCGGGTTCAGGAACCGGTCCGCCGCGTCGGCGTCGCGCAGGCCGCGGGCGGCCAGGATCCGCGCGGCGGCGGGCGGAATTTCCAACGCCCGGGCCAGCTCATCGGCGGCCGGCTCATCCGTCGGCTGCGTCTGCCAGACTTTCTCGACGGACGGCCCCACGCGCGCCCCTAGCCGGCCGCGCGCGCGCGATCCTTGCCGTGCCAGAACATCACGACGGGCGTGGCGATGTAGATCGTGGAATACACACCCGCCAGCATGCCGATGAACAGCAGCAGCGAAAACTCGTAGATCGCCCCGCCGCCGAACAGCAGCAGCGCCACCACCACGAACAGCGTGGAGATCGTGGTCAGCAACGTGCGCGCGAGCGTCTGGTTCAAGCTCAGATTGGCGATTTCGCGGAACGTCTTGCCCGGATTCAGCTTCAAGTTCTCGCGGATCCGGTCGAAGATCACGATGGTGTCGTTGACGGAATACCCCAGGATCGTGAGGACCGCCGCGACCATGGACAGGTCCAACTGCCCGCCGAGGGCGCAGAAGATGCCCACCGCCACCAGCACGTCGTGGAACACGGCCAGCACGGCGCCGACGGCGTAGGGGAACTCGAACCGGATGGACACGTAGACGATCAGCGCGACCAGGGCCAGAATCGTGGCGACGATCGCCTTCTTCTGCAATTCGCGGCCGATCTGCGGGCCGACACTGTCCTCCTTGATCACGCGGAACCCCTGGTCCGCATACCGGGCGGTCAACACGTCCGCCGCCTTCTTGCCGGACTCGAAATCCGTCTTGATTTCGAGGTATTCGGGGATCGCCTCCTGCCCCTCGACCAGCGCGGCCCGCTGGTACTGGATGGAGGCGCGCAGACCCGCGGCGTCAAGGGCCGCGCGCAGCTGGTCGGCGGGCACCTTCTCCGCGAACTGGATCGTCACCGAGGCGCCGCCCAGGAAATCCACACCGAAATTCGCCCGGCCGCGCTGGAAAAACATCGTCCACGAAGCGGCGATCACAAGGATCGAGATCGCGATGAACGGCTTGCTGATCTTGAGGAAATCCACCCGGGTCGCCTTGACCAGGTGCAGCATCCGCAGCTGCTGGACCTTCGTGCGGGCCAGCAGGTCGAACAGCATGCGGGTGATCACCAGCGCCGTGTACATGCTGACGATCACGCCGGCGCTCAGCGTCACCGCATAGCCGCGCACCGGGCCCGTGCCCTGCCAGAAGAGAATGACCGCCGTGATCAGCGTCGTGATGTTGGCGTCGAAAATGGCGCTGAACGCCTTGTTGTAGCCGGCCTCTATGATGAACTTGAATCGCTTGCCCGCCTGTTGTTCCTCGCGCATGCGCTCGAAGATCAGCACGTTCGCGTCCACCGCCATGCCGATGGTCAGCGCGATGCCCGCGATGCCGGGCAGCGTCAGGGTCGGCAGGTTGATCGCATTGCCCGCCGCGCCGGTATTGGCCAACAGGCTCAGGAAGCCGCCGGTGACGATCAGGCCCACCGGGAGCAGGATGACGTTCATCAACAGCGCCACATTCGCCACGCCGCCCGCCAGCATGTAGTAGATCAACATGAAGGCCATGGTGGCGATGCCGCCGATCAGCGTGGCCCGCTTGCCGGAGGTCACCGAATCGCGGCCGAGGGTCGGATCCACCGTGCGCTCCTCGAGCAGCTTGACCGGCGCCGGCAGGGCGCCGGCGCGCAGCACGAGCGCCAGGTCCTGCGCCTCGCGCAGCGTGAAACTGCCTTCGATCTGGGCGGAACCGCCAAAAATCGCCTCGCGTATCGTCGGCGCGGAATACAGCGTTCCGTCCAGCACGATGCCGAGCTGGCGCAGCCGGTTGCCGGGGTTCTTCGCCCCGCCCGGCGCGTAGTCCGCCGTCAAGGTGGCGAACCGCTTGCCGCCCTTGCTGTCGAATCGCATCATGACGACCGGGCGCTGCACCATGTCATAGTCAATGCCCGCGTTGGCGATGCTCTCGCCCTTCAACTCCGCGCGGCGGTGGACATACGCGGGGCGGAAGAATTCCTGCTCGCCGCGGCGCACCCGCTCCATCAGCAGTTCGTACCCCGCCTGCGGCTCAAACGCGGTGGCGCGCTTCCGGATGTCCTCCTCCGCCAGTCCGTCCGGATCGCGCGACTTGTCCCGCTTGAACAACTTCTCCTCGCGCCCGCCCGCTGCTCCGGCGTCCACGATACGGTAGCCCTCCGGCGCCACGCCCTTGTTCAACATCTCGTCCACCAGGCGGTCGTTGTCGGGATGGACCATCCGGAACTCGAGGTAGGCCGCGCTCTGGATGTTCTTGATCGCGCGCTGCCGGTCCTCGGTCTTCAGCCCGGGGATCTCGACGACGATCCGGTTCCCCGGTTCGGCATAGATGACCGGCTCGGCCACTCCCATCGCGTCCACACGGTTGCGGATCACCTCGATGGCGCGGGGCTGCGCGTCGCGCGCGGCATCCGCGTCAATCTCCGAGGTGTCCACCTGCAGCACGAACCGGGTCCCGCCCTGCAGGTCCAGGCCCAGTTTGATTTTTTCGCCGAACGGCGTAACCACCGCGATTGACCAGGCCGTGAGCCCGATCAACACCAGCCACTTCCAGACCGATTTCTTGTCCATGACGGCGTCTTGCTCCGTTTACTTGCCGGACCCATCCTGATCCACATCCGCGGGCAGCTCGCCTTTCTCCAGCACCTGGCTCACCGCGCCCCGCACGACCTCGACCTTCGTTTTCTCGGCCACCTTGATGACATAGGACTTCTCCTTCACGTTCATCACGATGCCGATAATGCCGCCGGAAAACAGCACGCGGTCGCCGGATTTGATTTTGGACAGCAGTTCCTGCCGCTCCTTCTCGCGGCGGCGCTGCGGACGGATCAACATCATGTAGAACAGCGCGAGCATGATCGCCAGCCAGCCGAACATGAACATCGGGGACTGCTGGTTCTCGGCGCCCGGCGGCGGCCCCATCGCAATGACACACCACAATGACTGCATGGTTCGCTCCTCAAGGCCCTCCGCGGGCCGATTCGGCCTCGCGCGTCCGGAACTCCGCCCGCAGGTCCGCGAACGTCCCGGCCGCGATGGCCCCCCGTATTTCCCTCAACAACTCCAAATGGCGATACAGGTTGTGAATCGTCAACAACCGCACGCCCAAAATCTCGTCCACGTTCAACAGGTGGCGGATGTAGGAACGGCTGAAGTGGCGGCAGGCGTAACACCTGCAACCGTCCTCCACCGGGCCCAACGCCTTCTTGTGCTCCGCGTTCCGCAGCGAGTAGCGCCCGCGCCGCGTCACCGCCGTCCCGTTCCGCGCCACCCGCGTCGGCAATACGCAATCAAACATGTCCACGCCCCGCGCGATGGATTCCACCATCTGGCCGAGGCCCCCCACCCCCATCAGGTAGCGCGGCTTTTCGGCCGGCAGGCCGGCAATGCCCATCTCCACCCCGGGGACGATCAATTCGTCAGGCTCGCCGACGCTGACGCCTCCGATGGCATACCCATCGAAACCCATCGCCACGAGTTCCCGGGCGCAACGCTCCCGCAACGCGGGGAACGCGCCGCCCTGCACGATGCCGAAAACCAGCTGCCCGTCGGCCCTCGGCTGCCGAGCACACGAAGCCGCCCACGTTAGGGTCCGGTCCACTGCTTGACAAGCGTATTCGGGTTCGCAGGGGTAGGGCGGACATTCGTCAAAAACCATCGCAATATCCGAGCCCAGCGTGCGTTGGATCGCCATCGCCTCGACCGGCCCCAAAAAATGCCTCGCGCCGTCGTTATGCGAACGGAATTCAACGCCCTTGTCCGTGACCTTGCGCAACTTGGTCAGGCTGAACACCTGGAACCCGCCGCTGTCCGTCAGGATCGCGTGGTCCCACCCCATGAACCGGTGCAACCCGCCGGCGTTCCCGATGATCTCCATGCCCGGCCGGTCGTTCAGATGGTAGGTATTCCCCAGCAGGATCTGGCAGCCCAGTTCCTCCAGCTCCGCCGGCGACATCGCCTTGACCGTGCCCTGCGTCCCCACCGGCATGAAGACCGGCGTGTCCACCACCCCGTGTGCCGTGTGGAGCCGCCCCCGCCGCGCCTGCGAGCTGGGGTCCGTCGCCAACACTTCAAATGTGCCGGGCTTGTGCATGCAAAAGAGCGCGTACCGTAAACAAGAATGAACCGGGGACCAATGAAGAAATGACCCATTCCCGTGGTCATTGTAGAATTGAACACTGGTAACTTGTATGCCCCCCGTCGCCCCCATTCTTCGCCAACTCCGTCAGCACGCGAACCCGCGCAACCTCGCCGGCATGGCCCGTTACGGCATCAACACCCGGAACGCCCTCGGCGTTTCCATCCCCTTCATGCGCACCCTCGCCCGCGCGCACAGGCGCGATCACGAACTGGCGCTCGCGCTGTGGGAATCGGATGTCCATGAAGCGCGCATCCTGGCCTCGCTTGTGGACGATCCGGCACAGGTGACGGGCAGGCAAATGGAACAATGGGTCCGCGATTTCGACTCGTGGGATATCTGCGACCAGGTCTGCAACAACCTCTTCAACCGCGCCCGTCACGCGCGCGCGAAGGCGCTGCACTGGAGCCGAAGCAAACCGGAATATGTGCGACGGGCCGGCTTTGTCCTGATGGCCACGTTGGCCGTCCACGACCAGGCCGCCGACAACGACTCCTTTGACACCTTCTTCGCCGCCATCCGCCGGGCGGCGCATGACGAGCGTAATTTCGTCAGAAAAGCGGTCAATTGGGCGCTCCGCCAGATCGGCAAGCGGAACGCCGTCCTCCGAGGACGCGCAACGCGCCTCGCGCAGGAGCTGCTGAAACGTCCCGAACCAAGCGCCCGTTGGATCGCGCGCGACGCGCTCCGCGAATTCGCCCGCAAAGCATAAAGCAGCTCTCGAACGTGGTGCCGGGGTGCCCTCACCCCGCCCTGTCGGCCCCTCCGAGCCGGACATGGCTTTCCGGATCGTGTTAAAGCTCCGGCACGGCGGCCAGCAGGCCCTGCGTGTAGGGATGGGCGGGCTCGCGCAGCACCGCTTCGGCGGGGCCGTGTTCGACGATGCGCCCGCGCTGCATCACGATCACCCGATCGCAGACGTACCGCACCGCCGCCAGGTCGTGCGCCACGAAGACGAGCGTGAGCCCCCGCTCGCGCTGCAAATCCTTCAACAAATTCAGCACCTGCGCCTGCACGGAAACGTCCAGCGCGGACACCGGTTCATCGGCGATCAGAACCTCCGGATGGGTCGCCAGCGCGCGCGCCAACCCAACCCGCTGGCGCTGCCCGCCGCTGCACTCGTGCGGATAGCGATCGGCATACTCCGCGTCCAATCCGACAACGCGCAACAAATCGGAAACCGCCCCCCCCACCAGCCCGCCCCGCGCCAGGCGATGAACCCGCAGGACCTCGGCCAGTGCCGCGCCCACGCGCATACGCGGATTGAGCGAACCGTACGGATCCTGGAACACCATCTGCATCCGCCGCCGGAACGCCGGGGCATCGCGGCGCAGCCACTCGGAAATCGAACGCCCCTCGAAATCCACCGACCCGCCGCCGGGCCGCTGCAATCCAAGCAACGTGCGGACCAGCGTCGTCTTCCCGCTCCCGCTCTCCCCGACAATCCCCACCGACTCCCCGCGCTCGATCGAAAGCGAAACGTCCTCGAGCGCGGCGACCGCATGGCGGCCCCGCCGGAAGCGGACGGTCAACCCTTCAACTCGAATCACGGGGGCGCCGGTCATATCACACTTCGCCCGATGCGGCCCCGGCGCCGACGGCCGGGAAAGTATCACGCCGGAAATGACAGCGGACGCCATCGTTCGCATCCCACGCGGGCTCCTCCGCCCCACAGCGCCCCTGGGCGTGGGCGCAGCGAGGATGGAACCGGCAACCCGGCGGATACACCGTCGCCGGCGGCACCAGTCCGGGGATGCCGTCCACGCGCGCGCGCGCCCCGCGCAGCCGTGGCGCCGCGCGAATCAAGGCGCGCGTATAGGGGTGCTTCGGTTGCGCCAGCACATCCGCGGCCGCTCCATATTCGACCACCTGCCCGGCGTACATCACCGCCACGCGCTGCGCCATGCGCGGGACCAGGGCGAGGTTGTGCGTGATGAACAGCAGGCCCATCCCCTCGGCGCGCTGGACCTCCAGCAGCACCTCCAGCACCTGCGCCTGCACGGTGACGTCGAGCGCCGTCGTCGGCTCGTCCGCCACCAGCAATTTCGGGCGACCCGCCAGCGCCATCGCGATCACCGCGCGCTGCTGCATGCCGCCGCTCAATTCATGCGGGAACGCGCGCATGACGCGGGCGACATCGTTCAGGCCAACAGCGCGAAGCAAGCGTTCCAATTCCGCTCGCGCAGCGATGCCCGGCCGATGCAGGCGCAACACCTCCCGGATTTGCGCGCCGACCGTAAAGACGGGATTGAGACAGGCGGCCGGTTCCTGGAAGACATAGGCGATGCTCCCGCCCCGCAGCGCGCGCAACCGCGCGCGCGGCGCGGCGAGCACATCCTCCCCCGCGAGCCGGATGCGGCCGGACACGTAACGCGCCTGGGGCTCCGGCAGCAGGCGCGCCAAGGCAAGCGCCGTGACGCTCTTCCCGCTGCCACTTTCCCCCACCAGCGCGACCCCCTCGCCCTGCGCGACGGAAAACGACACCCCGTCCACCGCGCGGATCGGGCGCGACGAGGGACCGAAGTGCACGGCCAGATGTTCGACCTCCAGAAGCGGCGGCATATTTTTTTTTACAGTCCCTGTAAATTACAGACGTTGGAAGCGCTTGGACACAATTTTTCCAGACGTTGGAAGTTTTCCCCGCAGAGACGGCAACGAGATCAGACGAGGGGTGCGGCGACGGCGGGCGGGCAGCGGCGAGTTCCGTCGGGATTCGGTCGGTTCGGTCGGGGTCAGAGGTTCGGTCGGGGTCAGACATACACTATATCGGTCGGGGTCAGACATACACTATACACTTTGAAGATACTGTCCGACCTGTTCCACGAGCGAACGGGGTCAAGCGAACGGGGTCAGGCCGTAAATAGTAAAGAGCGCTTGAGGTTGATGGGGGTGTCTGGCAAGGTATGCGCATGGCCCGACCACCGAGACTGCTGTATAAGGATGCGCGATACCATGTGACGTGTCGGGGCAACGCGCGGCAAGATATCTTCCTGACGGATGAGGATCGGGAGCGATTCCTGGAGCAGCTCCGGGACAGCCTGCACACGCATGGCGTGACGCTGCTGGCCTATGTGTTGATGACGAACCATTACCACCTGCTGGTCAGGACGCCGCGAGGGAACCTCTCCCGCTTCATGCAGCGGCTTAATACCAGCTATTCGCTCTACTATCGCTACAAACACAACAAACCGGGCCATGTGCTCCAGGGTCGCTTTGGAGCAATAGTGGTGGACGGTCCGTCCTATCTGCTGGCGCTGACTCGATACATCCACTTGAATCCCGTCAAGATACGGGCCGCTCAAGCGGGGTCCAATTCCGAACGGAAAAAGAAGCTGGCCGCCTACCGATGGAGCAGCTACCCGGGTTATGTGCAAGCGGAGTCTGCGAGGGAGTGGGTCAGCTATGAGGTGTTGCAGCACTGCGGACGGACCGGGAACGAGGGGCGACGCCTTTACCGTGCGTACACGGAGGCCATGCTGATGCGGAGCGACGAAGAATTGGGGGCAGCCTTGGCGGCCAATCGATATGCCATCGGGGACTCCGAATTTATTGCCCTAACAGAGGCGGAATTGTCCGGGTGGAGAAAGACGCTATCGCGCTCCAAGGACATGGATTTGCCGCGTCGGGCTGTACGCTTCGAGCGGATTGACGCTGAGGTGACTCGACGCTTCAAGTTGAGCGTGAGCGACCTGAAGCGACATGGAAGTAGAGCGGGCCTGGGAAAAGCCGTCGCGATGGAGTTGGCGGCTCGGTTGAGCGGTCAGACGCAGCGTGAGATCGGCGCGCACTATGGCGGCGTCAGCGGACAGGCCATCGCCATGACGCGGAAGAAACTGCGATCGGGGCGCGGCCGTTTGGCGACAATGATCAACAAACTGGAGAAATCATTGTGCAGTGCCAGATAATTACGGCCTGACTCCGATGACCATGAAGAGCCCTTCGTGGAACAGGTCGGACAGTATCTTCAAAGTGTATAGTGTATGTCTGACCCCGACGCTCCACCGACGCTCCAGAAGTCAACGATATGAGTAGACCCGCCACCATGAACCGGAAGAAACTGCGGTTGCCGACACTCCTGCTGATTGCCGCCGCTCTTGGCGCCGGGGCAGATCCGGTTACAGCCGGGGCCGGCCAGGCGCCCACGAACAACGACTCCGTGCGCGTTGAGTTCGTGAGCAACGGCACCTTCGCCGATGGCAGCGAACCCTGGTATGCCCTTAAGATGGACGGCGGCCAGCCCGTGAAGGCGCCGGAGATGCTTGCGCTGGAAACGGAGGATGTCCCGGCGCCGGAAACGGTCGCCCTGCGCATCGCCATCGGCAAGAATCCGGCGGAACACCGGCCGTCGCACCGCCATGGCGTCCTCTGCCCGCTGCGCGAACACCTGTCGGCGAACAAGGACGTGCTGGTGTCGTTCAGCGCCAAGAGTGTCTCCGGCGCGCGCATCCTCAGCATCGGCCGTTTCGGCGGCGGCGGCAATGCGGCCATCGCCATCGACGGGCAATGGAAGCAATACACTCTACCGCTTCGATTGGCGCACGCGAGCCCGGAGTTGATCTGGAACCTGGTGCCGAAGGCCGTGCCCGGCATCCATGAGGTGCAGGAAGGGGAGTTCCTGCTGGCCGGAGTGTCGGTGCAGGCCGGCCTGACGGAGCCCACCATCGTGGATTTCAGTTACGGCCCGCACCCGCGGCAGACTCTGGACTTCTGGCGCGCGCCGGGAACCACCAACGCGCCGGTACTGGTCATTATCCACGGCGGCGGCTGGCTTCTCGGCGGCGAGATCAAGCGTGGCCCCGGGGTCCGCGCCGACGTGGATGGCTGGCATGGTCGCGGCATCAGCGTGGCCCATATCTTCTACCGGTTCTCGTCCGATGCCCCGCTGCCGGCGCCGGTGCATGATGCGGCGCGCGCCATTCAGACCCTGCGCGCCAAGGCGGCGGCATGGGGGCTGGACAAGACGCGCATCGCCGCCACCGGCGATTCGGCCGGCGGCTGCACCGCGCTCTGGCTGGCCACGCACGACGACCTGGCGGATCCCAATTCCCCGGATCCGGTCGCGCGCGAGTCGAGCCGGGTGCGAGGAGCCGCCGTATTCGGCGCACAAACGACCATTGACCCGGCGGTCATTCGCCAGGATGTGCACGAAACCGCGGTGGCGCACGCCATGATCTGCCGGAGCGCCGGTTTTCCCGACAACGCCAGGATGAACGCGGGCTACGAACAGGCCAAGGGCCTCTACCACGAGTTTTCACCGATCAACCATCTGACCAAGGACGATCCGCCGACTTGGTTGTCGTATACCGGAGCGGTCGACGACCCGACGGAGGGGATTCATAGTTCCCGGTTCGGAGTGATTTTCAAGAAAAAGGCGGACGAGGTGGGCGCGCCCTGCTGGCTGGCGTTCAATCAGAACGGGGGGATGTACCCCAAGGCGCCGACATTTCAAGACTTCATCGCCGGCGTGCTGGACGCAAAATCTGGCGAACGGGGCGAACGGGCGAACGGGGTCATGCCGTAAATAGCGCTCGATGTTGATATGGGTGCCTGCCCGGGTATGCGCATGGTCCTTGTCGTGCAGCGCGGTCATTTGACCCCGGTAATTGTAGGCAAACCGCCGGGTTTGTCCATTCACGATGTGATTCGTCAGCCGCCCCGCCCCGTCATACGCGTATTCGTTCGTCTCCACGGCGGACGCGGAAGCCAGAAGGCGGTCGGCGGGGCCGTAGGTACTGGCCACTTCCCATTCTGCAACTATGTGCGGACCGACCCCTTTACTCGCGACCCCTTTACTCGCAGGCGCGAAGGAGAGGCAGTCCGGTCCCGCCGCGATGGGTCAGTTGCTCGCGTACATCGTCACCGGCTCGGTGTCGTAGTCCGGGAAGGGGTCGTCGAGCCAGGGCTCGATGACCGTTTGAGGTGGCGGGAGTCACGCGGATGCCCTAGGCGGAAACAAAAAAGTCCCCGGCTTGCGCCGGGGGCTTTTTCGCGATCATTATCGGCTACTTGGTCGCGGCGGCTTCCTTGTCGCCGGCCTTGGCTGTTTCGCCCTTCTCCGCTTTTTTCTTGGGCGGTTGCGGCACGAAGTTGACCCATTCCAAAATGGCCATTTCCGAGCTGTCGCTGGCGCGTTTGCCGAGCTTCAGGATGCGGGTGTAGCCGCCGGCGCGGTCCTGCATGGACGGGCCGATCGCCGCGAAGAGGGTCTCCACGGTGTCCGGCTGGCGCAGGATTGAAACGGCGCGGCGCCGGCTGTGCAGCGTGTTGCGCTTGGCCAACGTCACCATCCGCTCCGCCAGGCCGCGGGCGGCCTTGGCCTTGGGCAGCGTGGTGGTGATGCGGCGGGCCTTGACCAGGTTGCAAACCAATCCGGACAGCAGGGCGTCCCGATGCTCCGAGGTGCGGCCCAACTTGACGGTTTTCTTGCGATGTCTCATGGCTGCATCTCCCGGCGACGCCTATTCGCGGCGGGCGGCTTCGCCCGGCAGCGGCTTGAGCACCTCGGGATCGAAGGACATGCCCAGCGAGAGGCCCAGCTCCTCGAGCTTGGCCTTGATCTCGTTGAGCGACTTCTTGCCGAAGTTGCGGTACTTGAGCATTTCCGCCTCGGTCTTCTGCGCCAGCTCGCCGACGGTCGTGATGTTGGCGTTGTTGAGGCAGTTGGCCGCGCGGACGCTCAATTCGATTTCGTTGACGCTCATCGAAAGCTTGCGGCGCAGGTCGTCGCGCTCGGCGTCCATCTGCTTTTCGCTCTCTTCGAACTCGATCAGGTCCTTGTCGTAGCTGACGAAGACGTCGAGGTGGTGGCGCAGGATCGCGGCCGACATGGTCAGGGCCTCGTCGGGCGCGACACGTCCGTCGGTCCAGATTTCGAGGATGAGTTTGTCGTAGTCGGTACGGCGACCGACGCGGGTGTTTTCGACTGCGTAGGCGACGCGGCGGACCGGGGAGAAGAGCGAGTCAATCGGGATCAGACCGATTTCCTGGTCGTCCTTCTTGTTCCAGTCGGCGGGGCAGTAGCCGCGACCGATGCGGATCTCGAGCTCGGCCTCGAAGCGCCCGTCCTTGTCGAGCGTGCAGATGTGCTGGTCGGGGTTGAGGACTTCGAGCATCCCGCCGGTTTCGATATCCTTGGCGGTGACGTCGCCGGGTCCCTTGACGTTGATGCTGACGCGGCGCGGCTCGCGCGAAAACGACTTCAGCAGCACTTTTTTGAGGTTGAGGATGATGTCCGTGACGTCCTCGACGACGCCCGGCAGCGAGCCGAACTCGTGGAGGGCGCCGTCAATGCGGACGGAGGCGATGGCGGCGCCTTCGAGCGACGAGAGCAACACGCGGCGAAGCGAGTTGCCGATCGTCCGGCCGTAGCCGGCCTCGAACGGTTCCGCGATGAACTTGGCATAGGTGGACGTGGCTTCGGCCTCGTCCTTGGCGATGCGCTTCGGCATTTCGAAGCGTCCGAGTCTGCGTGGCATGTTTGTTCCTCCCAGGGCCGGGCGTTAACCGGCCCCTATGGTGTTGGCTTCCTGAAGTCCGGGCGCGATTACTTCGAGTACAACTCGACGACCAACTGCTCGTTGACCGCCGGGGCGATCTCCTCGCGGGTCGGTACCTTGGCGACCGTGCCTTCAAAATTGGTCTTGTTCAGGACGAGCCAGGGGGCGATGCCGCGGCTCTCCGCGGTGTCGAGCCACTGGCCGGAATACTGGCGGCTCTGCGCGCGGTCGCGCACGCGGACGACGTCGCCTTCCTTGCAGATGGCGGACGGGATGTCCACCTTGCGGCCGTTGACCTCAATGTGCCCGTGCGTGACGAACTGGCGGGCGGCCTTCCGCGAGGGCGCGAAGCCGAAGCGGTAGACGAGATTGTCGAGGCGCAGCTCGAGCATCTGGAGCAGTTTCACACCGGTGATGCCGCGGGCCTTGAGGGCACGCTCGAAGAGGTTGTGGAACTGTTCTTCCTGCAGACCGTACATGCGGCGGAGTTTCTGTTTCTCGCGCAGCTGCGCGCCGTAGTCGGACATCTTGCTGCGGCGCTGGCCATGCATGCCGGGGACCGGGGCGCCCTGCTCGATCGGGCACTTGGCCATGTAACAACGATCGCCCTTGAGGAACAGTTTCTGTCCCTCGCGGCGGCACAATTTGCACGAAGCTTCTATATAGCGACCCATGGTGACTCCTGGAAAATCAGACGCGGCGGCGTTTCGGCGCCCGGCACCCGTTGTGCGGCATGGGCGTCACATCCCGGATCGAGGTGACGGCGAGTCCGGCGGCCTGCAGGGCGCGGATGGCGGATTCGCGGCCGGCGCCCGGACCCTGCACGCGAACTTCGACCTCCTGGAGGCCGTGTCCGATCGCCTGGCGGGCGGCATCCTGCGAGGCCATCGTGGCCGCGAAGGCCGTGCTCTTGCGCGAGCCCTTGAATCCGCTGCGCCCGGAGGTGCTCCACGCGATCACCGCGCCCCTCATGTCGGTGATGGAAACCATGGTGTTGTTGAACGTGGCGGTGATGTGGACGATGCCGAACGGGACATGCTTGCCGCCCTTGATCTTGGCCTTTTTGACCGGCTTGGCCTCGTCGCCCGCCATCACATCGGCGGCGCTGGTCGGGACGGCGGCGGCTTCGGCGGGTTTGGCCTCGGCGGCCTTGGCCTTCTTCTCTGTCTTTTCTTCGCTCATCAATCGGTTCCTTCGTGAATCGGTTCTCGGTTAGGCGGCGGGGGCCTTCGCCGCGGTGCGCGCGTCTTTTCCGCGCACGGCGCCCACGGTCTTGCGGGGGCCTTTGCGGGTCCGCGCATTCGTCGAAGTGCGCTGTCCGCGGACAGGCAGCCCCTTGCGATGGCGCGAGCCGCGGTAGCTGTTGGTGGCGATCAGGCGGCGGATATTGCCCGCCACTTCGCGGCGCAGGTCGCCCTCGAGCCTGTACTGGCCCAGGGCCTGCGAGATCTTCGCCGTCTCCTCATCGTTGAGATCGTCCGCCTTCTTCATCGGATCAATGCCCAGCGTTTCGACGAGCAGGCGGGCCCGGGCCGGCCCGATCCCGTGGATATAGCGCAGCGCGAACTCAACGCGCTTCTTGCCCGGCACATCAACACCCAAAATACGCGGCATACCGTTCTCCTAACCTTATCCCTGGCGCTGCTTGTGGCGCGGGTTCGTGCAGATCACGCGCACGACGCCCTTGCGCCGGATGACCTTGCAGCGTTCGCAAATTCTACGTACTGACGTTCTTACTTTCATGTCCCGAAGATTCCGTTTCGTTTTCCAGGATCCGCCCCGCGGACATGTCGAAGGGGGAAAGCCTTACCTTCACCCGATCACCCGGATGGAGGATGGCCTGCGACCCCTCGGCGTGTTGCCGGTAGGCGACGATCTCGTGCCCATTGTCGAGCTGGGCGCGAAAAGCCCGCGTGTGTAGCACACCCGTCAGCCGCGCGTCCAGCAGAATTGTATTATCTTTTTCTTTTTCCCCGTGTTGCCTCATGCCGCCCTATGCCGCCGTGGCCACCGGCGCCCGGGTGAGAATCTCCGCGTGGTCCGCCAGCACGGCGACGGTGTGTTCCACATGCGCCGAGGGCTTCCGGTCCACCGTGGTGACCGTCCAGCCGTCCGGCAGCACCTCGACATCGGGCCGGCCCAGATTGACCATCGGCTCGATGGCCAGCGTCATGCCCGCCTTGAGTTTGGGCCCCCGCCCGGGCGGGCCGTAGTTTGGAATCTGCGGCTCCTCGTGCATGCTGCGCCCGACGCCGTGGCCGACAAAATCGCGCACGACCGAAAACCCGGCCCGCGTGACCGCCTGCTCGATCGCGTGGGACACGTCGGACAGGCGGCCGCCTTCCACCGCCTGCCGGATCCCCGCTTCGAGCGCCTGCTCCGCCACGCGGACGAGGCGGATCACCTCCGGGTCCGTCACGCCGACCATCACGCTCGTCGCGGTGTCGCCGATAAAACCGTCCAGCACCACGCCGACGTCCAGGCTCACGACGTCCCCCATCCGGATGCGCTGGGGTCCCGGGATGCCGTGCACCACGACGTTGTTGACGGAGGTGCAGATGTGACCCGGGAATCCGCGGTACCCGAAGAACGCGCTGCGGGCGCCGGCCTTGACCATGAGCTCGCGGGCGTACTCGTCGAGTTCTGCCGTGGTGACGCCCGGCGCCACGCGGCGGGCCAGTTCATCGCGGATGCGAGCGGCCAGCTGACCGCTGCCCCGCATGCGCTCCAGCTCTTCGGGCGTCTTGATGATAATCATGCCGGCGCCCGGCCCATTTGCGCGACAATCTGCGTCTCGGTCTCGCGGCGGTCGCTGGAGTTCACGCTGACGTACAGGCCCTTGCTCCGGTAGTATTCCACCAGCGGCGCGGTCTCGCGTTGGAACACCTCCAGCCGGTTCACGACGGTGGCCTCGTTGTCGTCCGCCCGCTGGTAGACCTCGCCGCCGCAGACGTCGCAGATACCGTCCGTTTTCGGGCGCATTCCCACCAGGTTGTAGACCTGCCCGCACGCTCGGCAGACGCGGCGGTTGGAGATGCGGCGGATGACGAGGTCGCGCGGGACCTCGAGCATGAAGACGTGCGTGAGGGTCCCGCCGCACTCCGCGAGCAGCTTGTCGAGCAATTCCGCCTGACGGACGTTGCGGGGAAAGCCGTCGAACATGTAGCGCGCGTCCGGCGCGCCGGCCTGCAGGCGGTCGCGGACGATGCGGATGATGATATCGTCGGGTACGAGCTCGCCCTTGTCCATGAAGGCCTTGGCCTCGCGGCCGACGGGCCGGCCGGCGCGGATCGCCTCGCGGAGCATGTCGCCCGTCGAGATGTGGACGATGCCGAGCTGCTGCCGGAGGTCCTCGGCGACGGTGCCCTTGCCCGCCCCCGGTGCGCCCAGCAGAATGATCGCACGCATCGCCCGTTCCTTATTTTGCGCGGCCGCGCAGGCGGCCCTTTTTCAGGAAGCCGTCGTAGTAGCGCATGACCAGGTGCGATTCAACCTGGCGCATCGTGTCGAGCATGACGCCGACCGTGATCAGCATGCTGGTCCCGCCGAAGAAATGGGCCACGATCCAGGGGACCCGGAACTGCTGGGCAAGGATCGTGGGCAACACGGCGATCGCGGACAGGAAGATCGCGCCGGCCAGCGTGATGCGCGTCATCGTCCGGTCGAGGAACTCCGCGGTCGGTTTGCCCGGCCGGATGCCCGGCACGTACCCGCCGTATTTCTTCAGGTCGTCGGCGATCTGGATGGGGTTGAACTGCGTGGCGACCCAGAAATAGGAGAAGAAGAGGATCATCAGCGCGTAGAGCGCGTTGTGCGTCACCGTGCCGTAATTCAGCGCGGCGGCCAGCTGCTGGAAGAAGGCGCCGGGAATCATGCCCAGCAACTTGGCCGGGAACATCAGGATCGCCTGGGCGAAGATGATCGGCATCACGCCGGAATAGTTGACGCGCAGCGGCATGTAGGTGCTCTGCCCGCCGTACACCTTGCGGCCGACCACGCGCTTCGCGTACTGCACGGGGATCTTGCGCTGCGCCTGCGTGACCGCGATCACCGAGGCGATGACGAGAAAGATCATGACGAGCAGGCCGACGAGGTGGAAGGCGCCGAATTGCGCGATCCCGTCAATCGGCTTGAACATGTTGACCGTCGCCTGCACGGCGCCGGGCAACTGGCTCACGATGCCGATCGTGATGATGATGGACATGCCGTTGCCGATGCCCCGCTCGGTGATCTGCTCGCCGAGCCACATCAGCAGCAGCGTGGCGGTGGTCATCGTCAGGACCGTCATCAGGCGGAAGCCCCATCCCGGCACGATCACGATGTCCCGGTTGATGCCCAGCGCCGCGGGATTCTCGAGGGTGGCCGCCATGGCGTAGCCCTGCACGACGCAGAGCAGCACGGTGAGGTAGCGGGTGTACTGGGTGATCTTCTGGCGTCCCGTGTCCCCCTCGCGGGCCAGGCGCTCCAGCGTCGGAACAACCGCCGTCATCAGCTGCAGGATGATGGATGCGCTGATATACGGCATGACGCCGAGCGCGCCGACGGCGCAGTTCTCCAGCGCGCCGCCGCTGAAGAGGTCGAACAGGCCCACAAAGCTGCCGCCCGCCATGGCCCGCACCGACGCCATAAACTCGCGCAGCGCGAGGGCATCCACGCCGGGTGTCGGCACGGCGGCGACGAGCCGGCAGATGAACACGATGCCGAAGGTAAACAGGATGCGCGCCCGCAGTTCGGGGATGCGCATGCTGTTGGAAAAGGCGGATAGCATGTCGGGCGCGCCCTACGCGATCACTTCGCAGCGGCCCCCGGCCGCCTCGATCTTCGCCCGGGCCGCCGCGCTGAACGCGTGCGCCTTCACCTGCAGCGCGCGGTCCAGCGCGCCGTCGGCGAGGATCTTGACCCGCGTCTTCGAGCCGGAAACCAGGCCGGCCCCGCGGAATTCGTCCGGCCCGACCGCCGCGCCGGCGTCGAAGCGGGCGAGTTGATCGAGGTTGACCGCGGTGTACACCGTCTTCATCGGCGAGTTGAACCCGCGTTTGGGGATGCGGCGGATCAGCTGCATCTGGCCGCCCTCAAAGGCGGGCTTGTATTTGTGGCCCGAGCGGCCGTACTGGCCCTTGTGCCCGCGGCCTGACGTCTTGCCGTGGCCGGAGGACTCGCCGCAACCGACCCGCTTCTTGGGCCGGACGGCGCCGGGACGATTCTTCATCGAGTGCAGATTCATACGCTCAATCCCCTTCAGGCCGCGGATTCCTCGCGGCGGACCGCGAGGAGGGCCTCGCGGGTCTGGAGCTGCTGCAGCGCCTTGACCGTGGCGCGGATCACATTCAGCGAATTGGTGCTGCCCATGGACTTGGCCAGCACATCGCGGATGCCCGACAATTCGAGGACCGCGCGCATGCCGCCGCCGGCGATGACCCCGGTGCCGGGCGAGGCCGGGCGCATAAAGATGCGCGCCCCGCCAAACTTTGTTTCGATTTCGTGCGGGATGGTCCGGTCCTTCATGGTGACCGGGAACATGCTCCGCTTGGCCAGATCCGTTCCCTTCCGGATGGCGTCCGCCACCTCGTTCGCCTTGCCGAGCGCGTAGCCGACGCGGCCCTTCCGGTCGCCCACTACGATCAGGGCGCTGAAGCTGAACCGCCGGCCGCCTTTGACGACCTTGGCGCACCGGTTGACGTGAATGACGCGCTCCTCGATGCCGCCCTTGGATGCGTCCCTGGAATCTTTTTCTCTCACACCATTCCTCCGCTAGAATTTAAGGCCGGCTTCACGGGCCGCATCGGCCAGCACCTTGATTCGGCCGCCGTACGTGAATCCGCCCCGGTCGAACACCACTTCCTTGATGCCTTTTCCGAGCGCCGCCTGCGCCGCGAGCTGGCCAAGTTTCTTGGCCGTGTCGGCATTGTTCTTGGCCGATCCCATCCCCTCGGCCTGCGTCGAGCTCTGCGCGAGGGTCACCGACGCCGCGTCGTCAATGAACTGGACATAGAGATGCCGGTTCGACACGAAGACGCTCATGCGGGGCCGCTCCGCCGTGCCCCGCACCTTCTTGCGGAGCCGCAGATGGCGCCGCTGCCGATACTCTTGCTTGGTCCGAACTTTCATGGTTACGCCACCGCCTTGCCGGCCTTCCGCCGGACGTGTTCGCCCTTGTAGCGGACGCCCTTGCCCTTGTAGGGCTCCGCCGGGAAGAACCCGCGGATGCGCGCCGCCGTTTCGCCGACCGCGTGCTTGTCGGCCCCGCTCAACGTGATGGCCGTTCCGTCGGCCACTTTCGCCGTCACGCCGGACGGGACCTGGAATTCGATCGGATGGGAGAACCCGAGGGACAGCACCAGCTTCTGGCCCTGCTGCTGGGCGCGGAAGCCGACGCCCTGGATCTCCAGTTCCTTGATGAAGGGGGTCGCGAGGCCCTGGACCATGTTGGCGATCAGGCTCCGCGTCGTGCCGTGCAGGGCGCCAATCGCCTTGTTTCCGCCTGCGGCGGCGACCAGGACCTGGGCACCCTCCACCTTCACGGAGAGGCCGCCCGGGATGCGGACCGCCAGCTCGCCGGCGGGCCCCTTTCCCTTCACGAGCGAGGATTCCACCGTCAGGCTGACGCCCTTCGGGACATCTACAGGTTTATTTCCGATTCGAGACATAGCATCACCAAATGTAACAGAGTACTTCGCCGCCGACGCCGGCCTTGCGGGCCTCGCGGTCCGTCAGGATCCCGCGCGAGGTGCTGAGGATGGCAATCCCCGTTCCGCCCACCACCCGCGGGATCTTGTCCACCGGGACGTAACGCCGCAGGCTCGGTTTGCTGATCCGACGCAGGCCGCGGATCACCGGCTGGTCGCCGCCGCGGTAGCGCAGGCGGAGGCGCAGTGTCTTGCGGACGCCCTCCTTTTCCGCTTCCAGGTCGGCGATATAGCCCTCGGACTTCAGGATGCGCGCGATCTCCCCCTTGAGACGGGAGTGCGGGATCGCGACGGCGGGCGCGCCCACGCGCGCCGCGTTGCGGATGCGGGTCAACATGTCGGAAATGGGATCGCTCAGGCTCATAAATTTTGTCCTACCAGCTTGCCTTGACCACACCGGGAATCTTGCCCTGGGAGGCCAGTTCGCGGAAACAGATGCGGCACAATTGGAATTTCCGCATGTAGCCCCGCCGCCGGCCGCAGTTCTTGCAGCGGTGGTAGGCCCGCGCCTTGAACTTCGGGGCGCGCGTCGCTTTCACCATCCATGAAATTTTTGCCAAGGACGTTCCTCCACCCTACGCGGCCTGGTTCTCGGCGGCGAACGGCATGCCCATCAGCTTGAGCAGTTCGCGCGCCTCCTCATTGGTCTTGGCCGTGGTCACCAATGTGATGTCCATCCCGTGCACCTTCTTGACCTGGTCGGGGTCAATCTCCGGGAAAATGGTCTGTTCCTTCAATCCGAGCGTGTAGCAGCCGTGCCCGTCGAACCCGCGGTTCGGGATGCCCCGGAAGTCGCGGATGCGCGGCAGAGCGGCGTGGATCAGGCGATCGAGGAATTCGTACATCCGCGCGCCGCGCAGCGTCACCCGCGCGCCGACCGGCTGGCCCTCGCGGAGCTTGAAGTTCGCGATGCTCTTGGTGGACTTCGTGACCTGCGCGCGCTGGCCGGTGATCCGGCCGAGGTCCTCCACCAGCACCTTGAAGGTATCCTTGTCCACCTGCGTGTTAATCCCCATGTTGACCACCACCTTGAGCAGGCGGGGGATTTCCATCGCGTTCGAATAGCCGCGCGCGGCCTTGAGGGCGGGCGCGACATCCTTCCGGTATTTGTCTTGCAGCGTTGCCATACGTTTTTTCCCGGCCTGGTCAGGCCTTCTCCGGGACCTTTCCGGCCTTCTTGGCGCGCGCCTCGTCGTAACGAACCAGCTTGGAAACCGGCATCGGCGCCTCCTTCTCAATCACGCCGCCCTGCGGGTTGTCCTGCGTCTTGCGCATGTGGCGCTTGACGTGATTCACGCCCTCGACCACCGCCTTGCCGGTGAGCGCGTTGACGCGCAGCACCTTGCCGGTCTTGCCCTTGTGTTCGCCCGAGCGGACCAGGACGATGTCGTCGCGTTTCAGGTGCGTCACCCGGTTCATCACACCACCTCCGGGGCCAGCGAAATGATTTTCATATAGTTCCGCTCGCGCAATTCGCGGGCGACGGGCCCGAAGATGCGCGTGCCTTTCGGGTTGCGCTCCGCGTCCACGATGACCGCGGCGTTGTGGTCGAAGCGGATCTGCGAGCCGTCCGGCCGGCGGATGACCTGTTTGGTCCGGACGATGATCGCGTCGTGGACCTCGCCCTTCTTGACCAGCCCGGTCGGGATCGCGTCCTTCACGGCGACCTTGATGACATCCCCGATATGCGCGAAACGGCGGTGCTGGCCCAGCACGTGGATGCACTGCAGGGACTTGGCGCCGCTGTTGTCGGCCGGGTCGAGTAGCGTTTTAAGCGTAATCATGGCTGTGCCCTCAGGCGGGTTTCTGCGCCCGCGCCACGATCTCCACCAAGCGCCAGCGCTTCAGCCGGCTCAGGGGCCGGCACTCCTCGATCCGCACCGTGTCGCCCACGCCCGCCTCTTCCTTCTCGTCGTGCGCGTGATACTTGCGGCCGACCGTGATTTCCTTCCCATACACCGGATGGCGGATACGGCGCGTGACGCTGACCACGATCGTCTTCGACGATTTGTCGCTCACGACCGTGCCTTTGCGCTCCTTGCGCACACCGCGGTTTTCGTTCTCGCTCATGCCGTCCTCTTGGCCAGGGCCTGTTGCCGGATCACCGTCTGGATGCGGGCCATGTCGCGCTTCAGCGCGCGCAGGCGCGAGGGCTTCTCCAAGCGGCCCGCGGACTGCTGGAGCCGCAGGTTGAACAGCTCCTGCCGCGCGTCGCTCAATTTCTGCCGCAACTCGGCTTCCGTTAATTCTCTGATTTCAGATGCCTTCATAATTCCGCGCCATTTCAAACCGATACGTGCCGCTGAACGAACTTCGTCGGGATCGGCAACTTGCTCGCCGCGAGGCGCAGGGCCTCGCGGGCGATCCCCTCGGTCACACCGTCCATCTCGAACAACATCCGGCCCGGCCGCACCACGGCGACCCAACCCTCAACCGGACCCTTGCCCTTGCCCTGCCGCACCTCGAGGGGCTTCTTCGTGTAGGGTTTGTCGGGGAACACGCGGAGCCAGAGCTTGCCCTTTCTCTTCATCGAGCGGCTGATGGCCACGCGGCAGGCTTCCAGCTGGATGTTCGTGACCCAGGTGCGGCCGAGCGACTGGAGGCCGTATTCGCCGAAGGCCAGCGCGTTGCCGGACATCGCCATGCCCTTGCGGTTCCCGCGCTGCTGCTTGCGGTACTTCACCCGTTTAGGCATAAGCGGCATGGCTGGCCTCCTTCACCGGCGCATCCGGCTTCTTGCAGATCCAGACCTTGATCCCGATCGCGCCGGCCATCGTGTTGGCCTCGGCAAAGCCGTATTGCACGTTCGCGCGAAGCGTGTGCAGCGGGACTTTGCCCTCGCGATAGCCTTCGCGCCGGGCCAGCTCCGCGCCGCCGAGGCGCCCCGCGGCGTGCACCCGGATGCCCAGCGCGCCCAGCTCCATCGCCATCTGGAGCGCCCGTTTGAGGGCGCGGCGGAAGGAGACGCGGCGCTCGAGCTGCAGCGCGATGTTCTCGGCGACCAATTGCGCGTTGCAATCCGGGTCCTTGATCTCCTTGATCTCGACGTAGATCTCCTTGCCCGTCAGCTTCGCGATCTCCTCGCGCAGCTTCTCGATGTCGGCGCCCTTCCGTCCGATCACGATGCCCGGGCGCGCCGTGTAAACGGTGATGCGCGCGCGGTTGGCATAGCGCTCGATGAGGACCTCCGGCACGGCCGCATCCTTGAGCCGCTTCTTCACCAGCTCGCGGATCTTGATATCCTCCTGCAGGAGGGAACCAAAGGTTTTCTTGTCGGCGATCCAGCGGGACCGCCAATCTTTATTGACGGAGACCCGAAGGCCCGTCGGATTTACTTTCTGTCCCAAGCGAGTGCTCCTTTGTTCCTGAAGAAAAGCTGGCTATTTTCCAGCCGGTTTCGTCTCCGTCAACACAATCCGTATGTGACTCGTGCGCCGGAGGACCGGGCTCGCGCTGCCGCGCGCGCGCGGCCAGTAGCGCTTCAGATGCGGGCCCTGCTCCACCAGCGCGCGCTTGACGACCAGCCGGTCCGCCGACAGGCCGGCGTTGTTTTCCGCATTCGCGATCGCGGAGCGCAGCGTCTTGCCCAGGAGCGTGCCCGCCTTCCGCGCGTTGAAATCCGCGATGCGCAGGGCCTCCGCCACCGGGCGGCCCTGGATGGACCGCGCGAGGTCGCGCGCCTTCGACGGCGACATCCGCACATATTTACTGACTGCCATGACATCCATATCCGCCTCACTCCTTGCGGGGCCGCCATACGACGGCCCGGTCTCCCTCCTCCGGGAAACGTTCCGAAGCCAGGGCCTCCACCCGGGCGCCGGCAATCCGCTCGCGCACCTCCACCACCCGGACCCGGCCCACCAGCGCTCCCGCGCGCACCACGGCGAGCGACAGGCCCGGCCTCAAGCCCGACCCGGCCCCCGCGTCGAGCGCGATCAGGCCGAGATCCCGATTCACATCCACCACCCGCCACCCGGACGGCGCCAGGTCAACCTGGTCCTGCGCCGCGTCGGGCAGCCGCTCGGGCACCACCTGCATGCGATCGGTCGCGAACCGGTCGCCGGCCAACCGGGCCAGCAATCCGTCCCGCTCCGCGCGCAGGCCCGCAAGCTCCGCCCGCAGCTCCACATTCTCCTCCGCCAGCCGGCGCGCCATCAGCAGCGCCTCCTCGGCGGCCGGGTCCGCCGCGCGACTTCCCACGCAGACAAAAGCAGACGCCGCCATCAACAGGAGATGCGCGCCCCATCCGGGTCTGCATCGCTTCCCGAGCATGGCTGTCCGCCCGCGACCGGACGACGCCCTACTTGAGGGTGATCGTCTTGTCGGTCGCCGCCCCGTGTTTCCGGAAGGTCCGGGTCGGCGAAAACTCGCCGAGCCGGTGGCCCACCATGTTTTCCGTCACAAAAACCGAATTGAACGTCTTTCCGTTGTGCACCGAAAACGTGTGGCCGATGAACTCGGGCACGATCATCGAGCGGCGGGACCAGGTTTTGATCGGTCGCTTCTGGTTGGAGCGTTCGAGGAGCTCCACCTTCTTCATCAACTTGGCGTCCACGAAGGGACCCTTGCGAATAGAACGACCCATGACTTACTTCCTCCGCTGCACGATGAACCGGCCGCTGGTCTTCCGCTTGTTTCGCGTCTTCTTGCCCTTGGCCAGCTTGCCCCAGGGGGACCGCGGGTGGCCGCCGCCCGAACTGCGGCCTTCGCCGCCGCCCATCACGTGGTCAATCGGATTCATCACGACGCCGCGCACGGTCGGGCGGATGCCCAGCCAGCGCTTGCGCCCCGCCTTGCCCAGCGAAATGTTCTGGTGCTCCAGATTGCCCACCTGGCCGACGACGGCCATACAGCCCTCGCGAACCAAACGGATCTCGCCGGACGGCAGCCGCACCTGCGCAAACCCGCCCTCGACCGCCATGATCTCCGCGGCCGCGCCGGCGCCGCGCACCATCTGCGCGCCCTTGCCGGGGTACAGTTCGATGTTGTGCACCGGCAGGCCGGCCGGAATCCGGGCGAGCGGCAGCGCATTCCCCTCCGTCGCCTCCGCCTTCGGCCCGGAAAACAGGACGTCGCCCACCTTCATGTTGAGCGTCGCCAGGATGTACCGCTTCTCGCCGTCCTTGTAGGTCAGCAGCGCGAGGCGGGCCGAACGGTTCGGGTCATATTCGATCGCCGTCACGCGCGCCGGCACGCCGTGCTTGTCGCGCTTGAAATCAATCAGGCGCAGGAAGCGCTTGTGGCCCCCGCCGCGGTGGCGGATCGTGACGCGCCCGTACATGTTCCGGCCGGAATGGGCCTTGCGCGGGGCGAGCAGCCCCTTCTCGGGGCGCTTCTTGGTGAGTTCGGCGAAGTCCGGCAACTCCGTAAAGCGGCCGGCCGGCGTGATGGGACGATGTGCTTTGAGCGGCATGGCGTGCTTCCTAGGTGAGGTCGATCTTGTCGCCGTCTTTCAGCGTCACGATCGCGCGCTTCCAGTCGGGCCGGTACCCGATGCCGCCGCGGCGGTTCCGCTTGGCCTTGCCGGCGCGGTTCAATGTGTTGACCTTGACCACGCTCACCTTGAATAACTGCTCCACGGCGCGCTTGATCTCGATCTTGTTGGCGTCCGGGCCCACTTCAAACAGGTACTGGTTCCGCTTCTCGGTCAGGCCCGCGCCCTTTTCGGTCAGGTCGAGGCGTTTGACAATGATTTCGGGCGCTCTCATCGGTTCGTCTCCCCGCCGCCCAGGCGCGCCTCGAGACGGGCGAGCGCCTCGCGCGTGATCACGAGGTGCGGATGGTTCAGGACCTGCAGCGGATTCAAGTCTTTGGCCTGCACGACGGCGACGCGCTCGAGGTTCCGCGCCGCGAGCAACAGCTCCCGGCTGGCCGCGTCCGTCACGAGCAACGCGCCGCCGCGGATCTGGAGATTCTTCAACACGGCGACCAGCTCCCGTGTTTTCGGCTGGGCGAGGGACAGCGTTTCCACCACGCGCACGCCGTCCGACGCAAATTTATCGGTGATCGCCTTCCGGAGCGCGAGCTGCGCCTTCTGGCGCGGCAGGGCCTTGGCGTAACTCCGGGGCTTCGGTCCGAAGACCACGCCGCCGCCGGTCCAGATGGGCGATTGGCGGTAACCGGCGCGCGCGCGGCCGGTGCCCTTCTGGCGCCACGGTTTCTGGCCATGGCCCGCGACCTCGCCCTTGGTCTTGGTGCTG
This sequence comes from uncultured Verrucomicrobiota bacterium, assembly GCA_964388845.1. GTDB lineage: Bacteria > Verrucomicrobiota > Kiritimatiellia > CAIVKH01 > CAIVKH01 > JAMLJG01. The sequence continues at coordinate 7,628 of CAYMCD010000021.1, read as the reverse complement.
GCCGTGCCCGCCCGCGCGTTCGCGCGCAGCGTGACGACCGCCTGCACCAGCGCCTGGCTGGCGCGCGGCGGCGCCAGCAGCGCGGCCGGGATTTCAATCTGGCCAACGGCCTTGCCCTGCTGATTGTGGAGGGGTACCGCGCTCATTTACTTCGCCGCCTTCTTGACAGATTTATTCACCAGCAGAAGCCCGCCGGTCGGCCCGGGCACCGCGCCCTCGACCAGGATTACGTTGTCGGCCGGGCGCACCTGCACGACGCGGAGGTTCTGGGTGGTGACGTTCAAGTTCCCCATGTGGCCGGGCATGCGCTTGTTCTTCATGATGCGCGCCGGCCATGTGCGCTGGCCGATGGCGCCGATACGGCGGTGCGACATGTGCCCGTGCGACTGCGGCCCGCCGCCCATCCGGTGCCGCTTCACGACGCCCTGGTAGCCCTGCCCCTTCGTGACGCCGCTGACATCCACATGCGAGACGCCTTCGAAAATCGCGGCCGTCACCTCGGCCCCCTCCTTCACGTCGGCCTCCGCGGCGACCCGGACCTCGCGCAGCACGCGCTGGGCCGGGACGCCCGCCTTCTTGAAACGGCCGAGCGCCGCCTTCGTCGCGCGCGACTCCTTCTGCGCGGCATATCCCAGTTGGACCGCGTCGTACCCGTCGCGCGCGGAGGACTTGCGCTGCACCACCACGCACGGGCCCGCCGCGATGACGGTCACCGGGACGCAACGTCCCGCCTCGTCATAGACCTGGGTCATGCCCAGCTTTTTCCCTATCAATCCGTTCATAACGTTCTCGCGGTTTCAGGTTCCGACGCCCCGGACGCGCCGGACGGAACCCGGCCCCGCCTCTCCCTAAATCTTGATCGTGATGTCCACGCCGGCCGGCAGATTCAACTTCTTGAGCTCGTCCACCGTCTTGATGGTCGGCTCGATGATATCCAGCATCCTCTTGTGCGTGCGGATTTCGAACTGCTCCATGGATTTCTTGTCCACGTGCGGACTCCGGTTGACCGTGTACCGCTCGATCTTGGTCGGCAACGGAATCGGTCCCGCCACCCGCGCGCCGGTTCGCTTGGCCGTCTCGACGATGTCGCCCGCCGATTGGTCCAGCACCCGGTGATCGTACGCCTTCAGCCTGATTCGAATTCGTTGCCCAGTCATGTTCTACCTGTTGACTATGCCTTCCTGCAAATTCGCCGGCACGGCATCAAACCGCGCCGGTTCCATGCTATAACTCGCGCGCCCGCGCGTGAGCGACCGCAGCCCCGTCGAGTATCCGAACAGCTCGGCCAGCGGGATCTCCGCCTGCACGACCTGCGCGCCCTCCTGGGCCGCCATCTCCCTGATGCGACCGCGCCGCCCGTTGACGTCGCCGATCACATCGCCCAGATGCTCATCCGGCGCGACGATCTCCACCTTCATGATGGGTTCCAGGAGCACCGGCTGCGCCGAGCGCGCCGCCTCCCGCAACGCCATGATGGCCGCGGAGCGGAACGCCACCTCCGAGGAATCCACCGGATGAAAGCCGCCGCTTATAATACGTACGCGCACGTCTATCAAGGGGTAATTTGCTAAAATTCCGGTTATTAATCCGTCGTGCACGCCCTGCTCGATGAATTCGTGGAATTCCTGCGGAATTTGCGACTCCGGGACTTCGAACTCCACCGCGTTGCCCTGCCCGCGCGCGCGGGGCGAAACCTCCAGCCCGACAGACGCATAATGGCCGCGCCCGCCGATCTCGCGCTGGAACACGTGCGTGGCGGACGCCGTCGCCTGAACGGTTTCGCGGTACGCGACCGTCGGCCTGCCCGCGTTGGCCTGCACCTTGAACTCGCGCAGCAGGCGGTCGCGGATGATTTCAAGGTGCAGTTCGCCCATGCCGCTGATGAGCGTCTGGCCGGTGTCCGCATCGGTCTTCACCAGGAACGTCGGGTCTTCCTCCGCCAGCGCCGCCAGCGCCTCGTGCAACGTGTCGCGGTCGGCCTGCGTCCGCGGCTCGACCGCCATCGCGATGACCGGCTCCGGGAACGTGATGCGCTCGAGCAGGATCGGATGGTTCTCCGCGCACAGCGTGTCGCCGGTCGTCACCTGCTTGACGCCCGCGAGCGCGCCGATCTCGCCGCTGTACAACTGGTCCACATCCTCGCGCTGATTCGCATGGACGCGGAGCAGGCGGCTGACGCGATCGCGCTTGCGCGTGCGCGGATTGTAGACGGAGGCGCCCTTCTTCAGCACGCCGGCGTATGTCCGGATGTAGACGACCTTGCCCACGTAGGGATCGTTGGCGATCTTGAAGGCCAGCGCGCAGAGGGGCGCGTGGTCGTCGGCGGGGCGCGCGACCGGCTCGCCGGTTTTCACGTGGTGCCCGACCACGTCCGGGACGTCCACGGGCGAGGGGAGAAAATCAACCACCGCATCCAGCAGCGGCTGGATGCCCTTGTTGTGGAGCGAGGCGCCGCAGAGGACCGGGACGAACTGCCCCGCGACGGTGACCCGCCGCAGCGCGGCGCGCAGCGCGTCCGCCGTCACGTCGAGGTCCTCGAGGTACGCCTGCATCAGCTGGTCGTCGCGTTCGGCCACCGCCTCGACCAGCGCGGCGCGGGCGGCCTCGGCCTCCGCCTTGCGCTCCTCCGGCCACGGCGCGGTCTGCACGGCCGCTCCCTGGTCCTCCTCGCGAAAGGTCAACATCGTCCGGTCCACGAGGTTCAGCACCCCCCGAAAGCCGGCCTCGCTCCCCACCGGCAACTGGATGGGCCACGCGACGGCGGCCAACCGCTCGCGCATCTGCGCCACGACCCACGCGAAGCGCGCGCCCATGCGGTCCATTTTGTTCACGAAGGCCACGCAGGGCACCTTGTACTTGCGGGCCTGCCGCCAGACGGTTTCCGATTGCGGCTGGACGCCCGCGACCCCGCAGAACACCCCGACGGCGCCGTCGAGCACCCGCATCGAGCGCTCGACCTCCACCGTGAAATCCACATGCCCCGGGGTGTCAATGATGTTGATCTGGCGGTCGCGCCAATAGCACGTGGTGGCGGCGCTGGTGATCGTGATGCCGCGCTCGCGCTCCTGGACCATCCAGTCCATCGTCGCGGTGCCCTCGTCCACTTCGCCGATGCGGTGCACGCGCCCGGTGTAGAAGAGCATCCGCTCGGTGGTGGTGGTCTTGCCGGCGTCTATATGCGCGACGACGCCGATGTTCCGGATGTCCGCGAGGGCGTGCGCGCGCCCGTCCGCCTCACGCCGAGCGGGCGTGGACGACGCGCGGGCATTCTCGGCGACGGAACTCATGGCGGGGTGCGTCCACGCTTACCAGCGGTAGTGGGCGAAGGCCTTGTTGGCCTGCGCCATCTTGTGCGTGTCTTCCCGCTTCTTGACGGCGTTGCCCTGGTTCTTGGAGGCGTCGAGGATCTCCTGCGCGAGGGCGCGGCGCATCGAAACGCCCTTGCGGCCCTGCGCGAACCCCACGAGCCAGCGCATCGCGAGCGCATTCTGCCGGTCGGAGTCCACCTCGACCGGGACCTGGTAGGTCGCGCCGCCCACGCGCCGGGACTTGACCTCGACGCGCGGCTTGACGTTCTCCAGCCCGGTGCGCAGCACCTCGATCGGGTCCTGCTTGGTCTGGTCGGCGATGCTGTCCAGCGCGCCGTAGACGATGTTTTCGGCCACGGACCGCTTGCCGCGCTGCATCACCTTGGTGATCAGCACGCCCACCTCCGGGCTGTTGAAGCGAAGCTCGGGCGCTTTCTCCCGTTTATCTGCACGACGACGTCTCATGGGTTGATCCTACTTGGCCGCTTCCTTCTTGGGCCGCTTGGTTCCGTATTTCGAGCGCCCGCGCTTGCGCTGGCCCCAGCCCGGCTGTTCATTGACCCCGGAGCAGTCGAGGCTGCCGCGCACAATGTGGTAGCGCACGCCCGGCAGGTCCTTCACGCGCCCCCCGCGCACGAGGACCATGCTGTGCTCCTGCAAATTATGCCCGACACCCGGGATGTAGGCGGTGACCTCGACCCCGTTGGTCAGGCGCACGCGCGCGATCTTCCGGAGGGCCGAGTTCGGCTTCTTCGGCGTCATGGTTTTCACCAGCAGACACACGCCGCGGCGCTGCGGACACTTCTGCAGGGCCGGGGATTTGCTCTTCGTGTTCGGCGCCCCGCGCCCTTTTCGGACCAATTGATTAATCGTTGGCATACATTCCCCTGCTTTGCAAAGGCCGGCGAGGATACCAGAGGCCCCGCCGCCCGTGCAACTATTCCTCCGCGGTCTCCGCCTTTGCCGGATCGCCAAAACGGTCGCCCAGCAATTCCTCGGCCGAGATGGGCTCGGCCAGCGGGACCAGCTTGATGTTGCGATACATTCCGAATCCGGACCCCGCCGGGATCAGGTGGCCCATGATCACGTTCTCCTTGAACCCGCGCAGGTAGTCCACCCGGCCCAGCGTGGCCGCGTCGGTCAACACGCGCGTCGTGTCCTGGAAGGAGGCGGCGGAAATGAAGCTCTCGGTCTCCAGCGAGGCCTTGGTGATCCCCAGCAGCACCGGCGACGCCTGCGCGGGCCGCTTGCCCTCGCCCATCGCCTTCTGGTTGGCATCCAGGAAGGCCTGCTTCTCGATTTGCTCGCCCCAGAGGAATTCCGTGTCGCCGGGCTCGGTGATGCGGACCTTCTTCAACATCGAGCGCACGATGATCTCGATATGCTTGTCGTTGATGTCCACCCCCTGGAGGCGGTACACCGTCTGCACCTCGTTCACAAGGTATTCCTGGAGCTCCTGCGGACCGCACACCTCCAGCACTTCCTGCGGGACCACGGGGCCCTCGGTCAGCTGCTGGCCTTTCTTCACGCGGTCGCCGCGGAACACCACGATGTGCTTGCCCATCGGAATCAAGTGCTCTTCCTCGTCGCCGGTGACGGGATCCTTGACCAGCAGCTTGCGGCGCCCGCGCGCGGTGCCCGCGAACTCGACGATGCCGTCAATCCGCGCGATCTCGGCCGCATCCTTCGGGCGGCGCGCCTCGAAGAGTTCCGCCACGCGGGGCAACCCGCCGGTGATATCCTTCGTGCTGACCATCTTGCGCGGCGTCTTGGCGAGCATCGCGCCGGCCACCACCCGTTCGCCCTGCCGCACGATCACATGCGCGCCGGCCGGGATCGAGTAGTAGCTGATGACCTGCTTCGTATCCGGATCCTTCAGCACGATCTGGGGATGCAGGTCCTCCTTGTGCTCCAGCACCACGATCCCCTCCATCCCGGTGGACTCGTCCACCTCCTTCTTGACCGTGACCCCCTCGATGAAATCGTGGAATTCGATCACGCCCTGTTGCTCCGACAGGATCGGCACGTTGTAGGGGTCCCACTTGACGAAACTCTGCCCCTTCTTGACCGTGCCGCCGTCCTCGACCGCGATGGTCGCGCCGATGACCAGCGTGTATTTCTCCAGCTCGCGCCCGTCCTTGTCGTAGATGCCGAGCACGCCGTTCTTGTTCAGGACCACGAACGTGCCCTCCTGCGTGCGGACGGCGCGCAGATCCTGATACCGGACCACGCCCTCGTTGCGGGCGATGATCTGCGGCTGCTTGAACACCGAGCTCGCGGTGCCGCCGATGTGGAACGTCCGCATCGTGAGCTGCGTGCCGGGCTCGCCGATGGACTGGGCGGCAATGATGCCCACCGATTCGCCAAGGGCCACCGCCCGGCTCGTGGCCAGGTTGCGCCCGTAGCATCGCGCGCAGCTTCCGCCGCGCGATTCGCAGGTGAGCACGCTGCGGATCCGGACCGACTCCAGCCCGATCTTCTCGATGCGCTCGCGGGCCTTCTCGTCAATCTCCTGGCCCGCCGCCACCACGATTTCCCGGGTGATCGGGTCGCGAATGTCGTCCACCGCCGTGCGGCCCAGGATGCGGGACGCGAGCGGCACCAGCTCCTCGTCGCCCTCCATGATCGGCTTGATCTCGATGCCGTTCAGCGTGTTGCAATCCTGCTCGACGATGATGACATCCTGCGCCACGTCCACGAGCTTGCGCGTCAGGTAGCCGGCGTCGGCGGTCTTCAGCGCCGTGTCGGCCAACCCCTTGCGCGCGCCGTGCGTGGAGATGAAGTACTCCAGCACGCTCAGGCCCTCGCGGAAGTTCGACAGGATCGGCTTCTCGATGATCTCGCCCGAGGGCTTGGCCATCAGGCCGCGCATCCCCGCCAGCTGGCGGATCTGCTGCCGGTTGCCGCGGGCGCCGGAGTCCACCATCATGAACAGCGGGTTGACATCCTGGCGGCCCTCGTTGAACTCGAGCGCGCCGAACATCACGCCGGAAATGCGGTCCGTCGCGTGCGTCCAGATGTCAATGATCTTGTTGTAGCGCTCGCCGTCCGTGATGATCCCCTTGCGGTACTGGCTTTCCACCTCCTGGATGGACTTGTGCGCGTCGGCGACAATGGCGCGCTTGTCGTCGGGGATGATCATGTCCACCAGGCCGATGGAGACGCCGGCCATTGTGGCGTATTCGAACCCGAGCGCCTTCAGACGGTCCAGGCAGCGCACCGTCTCCTCGTGCCCCGCGATCTGGTAGCAGCGGAAGATCAACTCCTCGAGTTTCTTCTTGGGAACGGGCCCGTTCATGAAGCCCAGCGAACCGGGCCAGATTTCATTGAAGAACACCCGGCCGACGGTCGTCTCGATGGCGGATTTCGCCTTGTCGCCGTAGTGCGTGTCCCGCCGGTAATCCGGGTTGCGGATGCGGATGCGGTCGTGGATGCGAACCGCCTTCTCATCGAAGGCGGTGTGCACTTCGTAGGCGTCGTTGAACAGCGGGAGGTGCTCGATCTCCACGGCGCCCTTGGCCGCGGTCCGCCGGCGGATCCGGTCGTCCTGCGATTCAATCGTCAGGTAGTAGCAGCCCAGCGCGATGTCCTGCGTCGGCGTCATGATGGGTTTCCCGCTCGACGGCGAGAAGATGTTGTTCGGCGCCAGCATCAGCAGGCGCGACTCCATCTGGGCCTCGACGGACAGCGGCACGTGGACGGCCATCTGGTCGCCGTCGAAGTCCGCGTTGTAGGCGGTGCAGACGAGCGGGTGGACCCGGATCGCCTCGCCCTCGATCAGGACGGGCTCGAAGGACTGGATTGAAAGGCGGTGCAGCGTCGGCGCGCGGTTCAGCATGACCGTGTGGCCGCGCGTGACCTCGTCGAGGATGTCCCAGACCTCGTCGGCCTCCTTCTCGATCATCTTCTTCGCGCTGCGCACGGTGTGCACCACGCCAAGCTCCTTGAGGCGGCGGATGATAAACGGCTCGAACAGCACGAGCGCCATCTTCTTCGGAAGCCCGCACTGGTTCAGCTTGAGGTCCGGCCCGATCACGATCACCGAGCGGCCCGAATAATCCACGCGCTTGCCGAGCAGGTTCTGGCGGAAGCGGCCCTGCTTGCCGCGCAGCATGTCGGACAGCGACTTGAGCGGGCGGTTGCCCGCGCCCGTGACGGCGCGGCCGTGCCGGCCGTTGTCGAAGAGCGCGTCCACGGCCTCCTGCAACATGCGCTTCTCGTTGCGGATGATCACGTCCGGCGTCTTGAGCTGAAGCAGGTTCCGCAGGCGGTTGTTGCGGTTGATGACGCGGCGGTAGAGGTCGTTGAGGTCGGAGGTCG
>CAYMCD010000020.1:0-36151 GCA_964388845.1 uncultured Verrucomicrobiota bacterium | reverse complement strand
CCCATAAATACTTTTAGAAGAAATCAATGACTCAGGAGACTAGAGCATTTCTCAAGGGTTTTTTCCTGATCTCCGGGGAGCACACGCGCCCCCGCGTGTGGGGCGGGGCGCCCTCGCCCCGCCAAGTAGAACGATCCGCGAGGGCGCGGATCGCCGCACGCGAGGGCGCGTGCGCTCCCCGGCCGGGAAGAAAAACTATTGAGAACCGCGCTAAATCGTCGGACTCCACGACCGCATGTTGAGGTGCAGGCCGCACTCCTTGTGCTCGGGGTTCTCCCACCACCACCGCCCGGCGCGCTGGTCCTCGCCCGGCTCGATGGCGCGCGTGCAGGGGGCGCAGCCGATCGAGGTGTAGCCGACCTCGTAGAGGCGGTTGTAGGGGATGCGCTTCTCTCGGACGTAGGCCCAGCAGTCGTGGAGCGACCAGCCGGCGAGCGGATTGATTTTCACGAGGCCGTCGTGCGCGGCATCGGATTCGACCACCCGCAGGTCGGTCCGCGTCACGCTCTGCTCCCGCCGCAACCCGGTGATCCACGCGCCCAGCTCCGAGAGGGCGCGGTTGAGCGGCTCGACCTTGCGGATGCCGCAGCACTCCTTGCGGTTCTCGATGCTCTCCCTGAACGAAAAGAGACCCTTCGCCCGCTCCAGCTGCTCGACGGCCTCCCGCCGGGGGAACAGCCATTCGATCCGGACGCCATACCGCAGGCGCAACTGCTCGGCGCACTCGTAGGTCTCGGGATTCAGGCGCCCGGTGTCGAGGGCGAAGACCCGCGCGTCCGTGCGCAGCTCCATCAGCAGGTCGAGCACGATCGCGTCCTCGAGACTGAAGCTGCACGCGAGCGCCAGGCGCGGGTGATAGAGTTCGAGCGCGTGCGCGAGCACGGCCTTCGCATCGGCCGTATCCACCGTTTTCCAGGAGTCGTTCATGGATTTTTCGCCAACCGGTCACCCCGCCATATGCGGCCACGCGCCGCCGTTCCAGGCCCGCGCGGACCGCGCCCGTTCGGCGGATGACCGCCGACCGGACGCCCCGGGCCGGATGTTCCCCGCCACCCGGTCCGCTATACGCCGATGCCCTGGAACAGCACCGTGGACAGGTAGCGTTCGCCGGCGTCGGGCAGGACGACGACAATCAGCTTGCCCGCGAACTCGTCTTCGCGGGCGAGCCGGTCGGCCGCCTCCATCGCCGCGCCGCACGAGATGCCCGCGAGAATGCCCTCCTCGGTCGCCAGCCGGCGCGCCATTTCAACCGACTCCTCGCTGGAGACCTGCACCACGCGGTCCACAACGCTCACATCCAGCGTGTCCGGGATGAATCCCGCGCCGAGGCCCTGGATTTTGTGCGGGCCGGGCTTCAGCTCCTGGTTCGCCATCCGCTGCGTGATGACGGGGCTCTCGCGCGGCTCCACCGCGACGGACAGGATCTTCCGGCCCTTCGTCTTCTTGATGAAGCGCGAGACCCCCGTGATCGTTCCGCCCGTTCCCACGCCGGACACCAGCACGTCAATCGCGCCGTCGGTGTCATCCCAGATCTCCGGCCCGGTCGTTTTTTCATGAATCGCCGGATTCGCGGGATTCTTGAACTGCTGCGGGATGAAAAACTTGGCGGGGTCCGAGTGGGCGATTTCCTCCGCGCGTTTGATGGCGCCTTTCATCCCCTCCGGCCCCGGGGTCAGCACGAGGTTCGAACCGAAAGCCGCCAGCACGCGCCGCCGCTCGATGCTCATGGTCTCGGGCATCGTCAGCGTCAGTTTATAGCCGCGCGCCGCCGCGACATAAGCCAGGGCGATGCCCGTGTTCCCGCTGGTCGGCTCAACGATCTCCATGCCGGGCTTCAATTTCCCCGACTTCTCCGCGTCCCAGATCATCGCGGCGCCGATCCGGCACTTCACGGAATAGGCCGGATTCCGGCCCTCGATTTTCGCGACCACCCGGGCCCTGGCGCCCTTCGTGATGTGGTTGATCTGCACGAGCGGCGTGCGGCCGATTGACAATGAGTTGTCTGCGTAGATGTTGCCCATGTTGTTGCCTTTCTGTTTCGAACTTATCCTGCCTTTAAAATCGTCTCCGGATCCGCCTCCGTCCCGGCTGTTCCGGCGCGTCAAATCTCGAACGACACCACGCGCGCCTCCGCCGCCTCGCGCCCGCGCCGCGCCATGTCCGCCAGCGAGGTGGACCCCAGGATCGCCGCGATGGAGTCCCTGACGTCCTTCATCACCTGCCGGATCCCGCAGCTCGCCTCATCCTTGCATTCGCGGCATGGCGCGTAGGAGGACCGGCTCACACACGAGACCGGCGCGATCGAGCCGTCCATGCAGCGGACAATTTCCTCGAGGGGAATCTCCTCGGGCGCCCGAGCCAGGGCGTACCCGCCGCCCTTTCCCATCTGGCTGCGCAGAATGCCCCGCGCCTTCAATTCGAGCAATATCCGCTCCAGATATTTCCTCGGAATCCGCTCCTCCTTCGCAATGCTGGCAATCAATACCAGCCCGCCTCTTCGCGCGCGCGCCAAGGCCTGTAGCGCAATCAACGCGTACTTCGTCTTGCTCGTGATAAACATATCTACATAATCTATAGAAGGGATAGACTATTACCATGGGCCGACAGGATTTCAAGTCATTTTCACATTTTTCCTGATCGGGATGTTGGCCTGCATGGCGCGCGTCGCGCGTGCGATAAACGATGCCGGTTAGCGGCGGAACGATCCGGCGAGGGAAGCGCTCGCCAGCGTATGCCCGGCAGCGATGCGGCGCAAATCGGCCGCGTTCCGGATGGATTTCGCGTCGAGCGCCGCATCGAGCGCGAGCAGCGAGAAGATGTAGCGGTGCGCGGGCCCCGGCGGCGGGCAGGGCCCGCCATAACCGGGCCGCCCAAAATCGTTGATCCCCTGCGCGGCGCCGCTCGACAGCCGGAAATTGTTCGGCTGTCCCTCGTCGAGTCCGCGACATGCCGCGGGCAGGTTGAACGCGAGCCAGTGCAGGAATTCGCCGCCCGGCGCGTCCGGATCGGTCACCAGCAGCGCGAATGCCGCGGCGCCCGGCGGGACCCCGTCCCACGCGAGGGCGGGGGAGATGTTCCCGCCCGTGCAGGTGTGGCGCGCCGGAATCGTCGAACCGTCCGCAAACGATGGACTGGTCAGCGTCATGCGTTTCCCAAGTCTGGAATTTACAGACGTTGCAAGCCGCCGGATACATTTTTTACAGACGTTGGAACTTTCACCGGACGGGCGGGTCTGCTAGCGTCGCCCCAAAAGGAGAGCAACCATGCGTGCCTGTTGTCTAGTTCTGTTGATCGCGGCGCTGTCCGCGCCGGCGCCGGCGCGGGCCGATGAGGCCACCTCGAAGCTGGCCGAGCAGTTGATGGCGCTGATGCGGGTGGACGAATCCATGAAACAGGGCATGGAAATGGCGCGCGCCGCGATGATCAGCCAGACGCGGCAGATGTCCGCCTCGATGGGCCAGACAAATGTCGCGCAGGTCGCCGACTACCAGGGCCGCGTGATGGACCTGATTACCTCGGAAATGTCGTGGGATCGCATCAAGGCGCAGGTGGTGAATTTGTACGCGACGACGTTCGACGAGTCCGAGCTGAAGGGCCTGATCGAGTTCTACGAGAGCCCCGTCGGACAGGCCTTCATCCGCAAGCAGCCCGAATTGATGCAGAAGAGCATGCAGCTCAACCAGCAGTTGATGCGCGACATCCAGCCGAAGCTGATGCAGCTGATGAAGGAATCAATGCCCCGGGCGCCGGCCGCGCCGAAGCGTTGAGGAGACCGGCCATGCCGCTCTATGAATTCCACTGCAACGCGTGCGGGAAGGACAGCGAGATCCTCGTCCGGTCGTCCGACTGGACGGGAACCCCATGCCCGTCCTGCAATTCGACGAAGCTGGTGAAAAAACTGTCCGTGTTCGCCGCGGGCCCGGGCGGCGCGACCGGCCGCATCCCCGACTGCGCCCCCTGCGGCGGCCACGCGCATTCCGGCGGCTGCTGTGGCGGCGGCGCCTGCGGGCTGAATTGATGGGCCGCGGGAGGGCGTGATGAAGAAATGGGCGGTTGAATTTGTGGGGACGTTCTTCCTGGTGCTGACCATCGGATTGAACGTGATCGGCGCGTCGCCCGAGGCGGCGCTCTTCGCGCCGATCGCGATCGGCACGGTGCTGGCGGTCATGATTTTCGCGGGCGGCCATGTATCCGGCGGGCACTACAATCCGGCTGTTTCGCTGGCGGCGTGTCTCCGGGGACGGCTGGCGGCCGCCGAACTCCCCGGCTACTGGGCGGCGCAAGCGCTCGGTGGGTTGGCGGCCGCCTGGTGCGCCTGCCTCCTGAAGGGGTGTCCGACCCTGCAGCCCATGAACCTCGTCGCGGGGCCCGTGCTGGCGGCCGAATTCCTTTTCACCTTCGCCCTGGCCTTCACGGTGCTGAGCGTGGCGACGGCGAAGGCGACGGCGGGCAATTCCTTTTTTGGCTGGGCGATCGGTTCCACCGTGCTGGTCGGCGCCTACAGTGTCGGCTCGATTTCCGGCGGGGCCTTCAATCCGGCGGTGGCGCTGGCGCTCGGATTCTGGAGGCTGGCCGCCTGGTCCGATCTGTGGATGTATCTGGCGGCCCATGTCGCGGGTGGCGCGATGGCGGCCGTCGTCTTCAAACTCACCCACCGCGACGATCCCTGACGCGGCGCCGGGCGCGGGCGGGTGAGCGCGCCCCCGCATCGCGGTGGACGGCGGCGGTCCCATGCGCTACACACGCCGGCGCATGATCGAATTTTCCCAGGTCGGCGTCCGGTTCGGCGCGCAGGAGATTTTCCGCGACGTCAACCTGCGTATTCTGCCGGACGAACGCGTCGGCGTGGTCGGGCCGAATGGGGCCGGGAAATCCACGCTGTTCGCGCTGATCAACGGGGAGTTGTCGCCGGACGCGGGCTCGGTCGAGGTCCAGAAGGGGCTTCGCGCCGGAACGGTCCGCCAGCAGTTGCGCCCGCACGCGTTCGGCGGATCGCTGCTGAATTTCGCCCTGCAGGCGCGGCCGGAATTTGACGCGATGGTCCGGCGCCTCCACGAAATCGAACATGCGCTGCCGGACCATGCGCCGGAGGCGCGCGCGCCGCTGCTGCGCGAGCACGGCGACCTGCAATCGCGCTTCGAACATCTCGGCGGCTACCGGCTCAAGAGCCGCGCGGAGGCCGCGCTGTGCGGGCTCGGGTTCCAGCCCGCCGAATTGGAGAAGCCGTTCCGCTTGTTCAGCGGCGGCTGGCAGATGCGCGCGGAACTGGCGCGCACGCTGCTGGGCGAGCCGGACCTGCTCCTGCTCGACGAGCCGTCGAATTACCTCGACCTGCCCGCCGTCGAATGGCTCGAAAAAGCGCTGGAGGCGTTTCGCGGCGCCGTCCTGCTGATTTCGCACGACCGCTTCCTGCTGCGCTCGCTGTGCCGGGCGACCGTGGAGGTCGCGGGCGGCCTCGTGACGCGCTACGCGTGCGGATACGACGAATACCTGGTCCAGCGCGAGGAGCGGGTGCGCATCCAGGCGGCCGCCGCGCGCAACCAGCGGAAACGGCGCGACCAGATCGAGCGGTTCGTCGAGCGGTTCCGCGCGAAAAACACCAAGGCGTCCATCGTGCAGAGCCGGATTAAGATGCTCGATCGGATGGAGGAAATCGTCGTGCCGCGGCTGGTCAGCGACGCCGCCTACCTGCGGATCGCCGCGCCGCCGCATTCGGGATCGGAAACATTGCGGCTCGAAGGGGTGGGTCACACTTACGACGGACGGCGCTGGATCCTGCGCGGGGTGGATGTGAACATCCTGCGCGGCGACAAGATCGCGCTGGTCGGGTTCAACGGCTTGGGCAAGACGACGCTGCTGCGCATCCTCGCGGGCGCGATCGAGCCGGCGGAAGGCCGCCGCGTGCTCGGGCATCTCGTGGTGCCGGGCTACCAGTCGCAGGATTTCGCGGAGACGATGCCGCCGGACCAGACCGTGTACCGCGTGGTGAAGGACGCGAATCCGGAGGCGCCCGAGCGCCTGCTCCGCACGATGCTGGGCGGATTCGGGTTCGAGGGCGAGGCGACCGACAAGCCGGTGGACGTGTTGAGCGGCGGCGAAAAAATCCGGCTCGCATTCGCGCGCCTGTTCGCGCGCCCGCCGAACCTGCTGCTGCTCGATGAGCCGACGACGCACCTCGACATCCAGGGCCGCCAGGCGCTGGAGCGCGCGCTGCGCGAGTACGCGGGAACCGTCGTGCTGGTCAGCCACGACGTGACCTTCGTGCGCAACGTCGCGACCCACATCATCGCGCTGCAGCCGCCGGGCATCCAACGATACGTCGGCGGCTACGATTATTACCGGGAGCGCGTCGGCGCCGGTGGCGCGCCGCCCGCGCCGGAGGCCGTTGAATCCGGAGTTGCGCGCGGCGCGTCGAAGAAGGAGCTCCGCCGCGTCCGCGCGGACCAGCGGCGCGAGTTCCAGCAGAAGACGCGCGCGCTGAAGATGGAAATCGAATCGCTGGAAAAGGCCATTCAGTCCGCCGAGGAAGAGCGCGCGCGGGTGTTGGCGGACCTGGAATCGGGCGCGGTCACCAGCTACAGCGTCGTGAATCAGCGCCTCACGGCGGTGCAGGAACGCCTGGACGCCGACTCCGCGCGATGGGAAATGGCGTCGCTGGAGTTGCAGCGGGCGGAGGCGGATCTCGCCGGCCGGGACGAGTAGCGGCGGGCCCCGCCGCCGCTACGCCGGGGCGGGCGCGGGCTTCCCGGCCGGGGGACCGGGCAGCAGGAGAAGCGCCGCGACGGAGAGGATGAGGCTGGTGAGCACGACCCAGGCGATGGATTCCGGCCGGCTCCCGAAATCGAGCATGGTGTTCGCGGCCAGCGCCGCGATGGTGAGATTGGGGCAGACGAGCAGGAAGGCGCCGCGGCCGCAACCGCTTTTCACGTGGAATCGGTGCAGCAGGTCGCGCGCGAGCAGCAGCAGCGCGGCCGTCATCGCCGCGTAGAGTCCGACGGACGACCACAGATGCTCCATCGGGACCGCCGCGCCGAGGGCTACGAAGAACACCGGAATGAGCAAATGCTGGCCGATCGGTCGCAGGTGATGCGTCAGCGCGATGCCCTCGTGCGTGCCGCGGCTGATAAAAAGGCCCAGGAAGAAGGCGGTTTTCGATTCCGAGAGCCCCATGCGCGCGCCGAGCGCGCTCACGAGGAAGACGAAGAGCGCGACATAATGCCCCTTCAGCCTGACGGTGCTGCCGAGCCGTTTGCCGATCAAGGCGGTCAGGCGGTCGGCAAACCGGCTGATCAGCAGGATCAGGGCCGCGATCAGGAGCATCTGGAACGCGAACGCGCGGCCAATGCCGTGCGCGAGCGCCGTTGATCCGGCGGTCAGCACGATGATCGCCGCGATTTCGAGCGAGATCATCCACAGCAGCAGGTGCATCTTGTTCTCCTGCCGGGGCGCGGGATAGTGCTGCCACGCGAGGAAAGTCATGCTGACCGAACAGGCGTTCAGCGCCGCGGCGGCCAGCACGCTTTCGCTCCACGATAACCCGACGACCCGCGCGATCCCGAGAACGGCCGGAAACTGCAGCGCCGTCCATTTGAACGCCAGTTTGGCCGGCGTGAACAGGTTCTTCACGGGGGGCAGGTCAATTTCCAATCCGATCTCGAACAGCAGCAGGATGAATCCGAAGCGGCCGACCTGGTGCAGCAGCGCATGCACCTCCGCCGAGAGGTGCGGGCCGATGGCGAGCCCGACGGCCAGGTACACGGTGTAGAGCAACGCCGGCCGCCGGATGCGCGCGCAGAGGTCCGGCACCGCGAGCAGCAGCAGGATCACCAGGATGAAGACTTCGACCGTGGTCACGATGCGCGCAGTCTAGCCGGCGGCGCAAGCGCCCGCAAGCCGAAGAACGAAGAAAGGGGTCAGTCCTTTATCTTTGACTTGTCAAAGATAAAGGACTGACCCCTTTCCCCCCCTGACTGACTGAGGACTGACCCCTTTCCCCTGACTGAGGACTGACCCCTTTCCCTTTCCCCTTTCCCTTTTCTTCGTGATTGTGCGGGGATGCGCGGTGTTTATACTCGCGCGGATACGGAACGGCTCCATGAAACCCGACACCTTCTACATCACGACGCCGATTTACTACGTCAACGACAAGCCGCACATAGGCCACGCGTACACCTCGATCCTCGCCGACGTGCTCGCGCGCTACAGCCGGCTCGCCGGCGTGCCGACCTTTTTCCTGACCGGCACGGACGAACACGGGCAGAAGGTCCAGCGGGCGGCGGACCGGGCGGGCATGACGCCGCAGCAGCAGGCGGATGCCACCGTCGTGCATTTCCAGAACTTGTGGAAGCGCCTTGAAATCACAAACGATGACTTCATCCGCACCACGGAGGAGCGCCACACGCGCGTCGTGCAGGCGTGCCTGCAGGACCTCCACGACCGCGGCGAAATCTACAGGGCGGAATACGACGGCCTCTACGACGTGACCAGCGAGACGTTCGTCACGGAGAAGGATCTGCCGGAGGGCAAGAAACCCGAGGATCTGCCGAACATCGTGCGGATCAAGGAGGCGAACTACTTTTTCAGGATGAGCGCCTACCAGCAGTGGCTCATTGATTACATCAACGACCACCCGTCGTTCATCCAGCCGGACCACCGCCGCAACGAGACGCTCGGCTTCCTGCGCAAGCCGCTGCAGGACCTGTGCATCTCGCGGCCGAAGAGCCGTCTCGCGTGGGGCATCGAGCTGCCGTTCGACAAGGACTACGTCTGCTATGTGTGGTTTGACGCGCTGGTCAACTACATCAGCGCGATCGGGTACAAGAGCGACGAGGCGCGGTTCGCGAAGTGGTGGCCGGCGGATTTCCACCTTGTCGGCAAGGACATCCTCACCACGCACACCGTGTATTGGACGACGATGCTCAAGGCGCTCGGCGTGCCGCAGCCCCGGACCGTGTTCGCGCACGGCTGGTGGCTGTTGGGAGACACGAAGATAAGCAAGTCGCTCGGCAACGCGATCAACCCGATGGATATGATAGACCGCTATGGCGTTGATGCGTTCCGCTATTTCCTCATGGCCGAGATGATCCTCGGCCAGGACGCGAGCTTCACGGAGGCCGCGATCACGCGCCGCTACAACGCCGATCTCGCGAACGACCTCGGCAACCTGGTGAGCCGCGTCACCAACATGATCCGCCGTTTCTGCGGCGGCCAGGCGCCCGCGCTGCCCGCGGGCGCGCTCGACGCGGAGTCCGCCGATGTGCGCGCGACGGTGCTGGGCGCGGTGGAAAAGTGCTTCGCCCTGATCCACGACATGCGCATGGACCAGGCGCTGGCGGAGGTCCTGGGCGCGGTGAAGCGGGTGAACAAATACTTTGAAGTGAAGCAGCCGTGGTCGCTCGCGAAGAGGGACGACAAAGATGAGCTGCACACGTGCCTGTATGTGGCGTGCGAGTCGCTGCGCATCCTGTCTTCGCTTTTGCAGCCCGTGATGCCGGGCAAGATGGAGGCGCTGCGCGGCGCGCTCGGGCTGCGCGGGCCGTGCACGAACGAGGAATTGCGCCAATTCGGGATTTTCCCCGCGGGCCGCGAAGTGCGGGAACCCGGCGCGCTCTTTCCGCGGATCGAGAAGAATGCAGACGCATCCGCTGGGGGCGCAACCTCCCGGTCGTCCGCCGATCCGGTAAAGGGCAGCCAGGAGCCCGCCCCTCCAGCGGTCGCGGACAGCCGCATTGAGTACGCCGATTTTGCGAACGTCCAGTTGCGCACGGCGAAGGTGCTGGAAGCGGAGAAGGTGCCCGGCGCGGACAAGCTGCTGAAGCTGCAGATCCAGGTCGGCGAGGAAAAGCGCCAGATCATCGCCGGCGTTGCGCTGCACTATGCGCCCGAACAGGTCGTCGGCAAGACCGTGGTCGTCGTGGCCAATTTGAAGCCCGCGAAAATCCGCGGCGTCGAGTCCAACGGCATGCTGCTCGCCGCGTCGTCCGGCGACCAGATGCGCCTCGTCACCATTGACGGCGATCTGCCGCCCGGCGCCGGGGTGAAGTAGCGCGCGGACGCCGAATCGCGCCGGCCGGTTTCCGTCCGGTAGCCGGGCCCCGAGCCTTCACCGTCCGCCTTCGCATGGCGTCGCCGTGCCGGGCAGCCGTTCGTCCGCCTGCAGGGAGAAGAAGCGCCGCATCCCGCCGTCGTTCCAAGACGTGCGTTAGTGTTGTAGTTGGACCGTTTCGGGCGGCGGTATGGCGTTGCTGCTGCGGGGGCGTTGGGCTAGGCTCGTCGCGCGATTCGATTTCACCGGAACAGGAGAACCTCCATGGCTGACGATCCCGCCACGCAACCTCCGCCCCCCAACGCGCTGACCATGCCGCGCCTTGTGGTCTTGTTGATCCTCACCATCGGGGCCACCGGCGCGGTGGTCTATTTCGCCGTGCGCGGCGGCGGCTCCAACGAGGCCGTCGTCGGCGTGGTGGATGTCCGCGAGGCGCAGGTGAATACGGGTGAGGTGTTGGACGCGACCGTGCCGAACCAGTACCAGCCGGAATTGGGCCGGCGCTATCGCGTGCGCATTGAAGGCGAATCCCGGGATGGCGCCTCAATGATTGCGCGGATCGGCCGCACGGTCACCTTCATCAAGGACGCGAAGCCCGGCGAGATCGTGGAGGTTGAGGTCACGCGCCTGCAGCGCACGACGGCCGAGGCGATTGTGCTCAACCGGGCCGTGGCCGCTCCGGCGGCCGGGCCGGAGCCCGCGGGCACCGAGCCGGAGGGCGCCCCATCCGCGTCCACGGACCCGGAAGACCGGCTGCCATCGCGGCCCGCGACGCCGGCCGCTCCGGGCGAGGTTTACACGGGCGTTGTCGTCAGCGTGGGCCGGTATGGCGACGGCCTGGTAAAGCGCGGCGGGCAGTCCATCTATGTGCCCGGCGCGGCGGAGGGGGAGCGCGTGGTGTACGAAATCGTCGAAAAGCGCGACCGGTTCTGGAGCGCCCGGCTGGTGCGCCAGCTGGCCGCGGAGGAAAGCGGCCGCCCGGCGCGCGACCTGTCCAGGGCGGACCACGTGCAGCCGGGGCAGGAATACGAGGTCGTGGTGCGCGAGAAGGAGCGCAGCAAGCCCGACACCGACGGCGTGGCGCGCATTGACGGCCTGGTCGTGCTGATTCCGGACAGCCAGCCGGGCCAGCGGTTGAAAATCCGGATCACCGAGCGGCGGCCGACCCTTGCGAAGGCCGAGATCATCGAGCGGTTCCCCCCGGCGCCCTGACGCATGGCGCGCATCCTGTCCAACGAGACCTCGCTCTCGCGCCAGCAGAAGAGACTGGGGCGTGAATCCGGCGTATTGGGCCGGCTCCTCCGGGCCGAGGCCGCCGCCGCCTGCCTGTTTCTCCTCGCCGGCGCCGTGCAGGCGTTCCGGGGGCGGGGCACAGGTTTCCTGTGGGCGGGCGGCGCGTTGGGCTTCCTCGCCTGCGCGCATTACCTCAAGACCCGGCAGAACGCGCTCGATACCCAATACATGGCCGCGGGGTTGCGCGGGGAAAACGAGGTCGCCCGCATCCTGGCGGACGGCCTCGACCATTCGTACTACCTCTTCAACGACCTTTCCATCCGCAGCGGATTCAGCCGCGCGCAGATAGACCACCTCGTCGTTTCCCCGAAGGGGATCTTCCTGCTGGAGACGAAAAACTGGCGCGGCCGCCTGACCGGCGGCGAGGAAGACCGGAGGTGGCTGCAATACCGGAATCCCGACCAGCCGCCCCGCGCGTTGAACAATCCCGTGCTGCAGAACCGGCGGCATGTGGCGGTGCTGGGGAAATTTCTCCAATCCGGGGGCGCGCCGGCCCTGCCCATTGTCCCGATGCTGGTTTTCACGGGCCGGAACACGTCGTTCGAAATCAAGGACCAGAAATCCCTCCTGCTGTGGCCGCGCGAGACGCTGGACTACATCCTGCGCTACAGCCCCGAACGGGTCTGGGCGGAGGCCGACGTGGACGCCGTTTTACATCGTCTCCAGAGGTGCGCGTGAACCGGCACCCCCGCATCACGACCGCCGTCTGGGTCCTGAACAGCCTCGGTTTCCTGACCTATCTGGCCTGGCTGGCCACCAGCCACGAACGCATCCTGCATGCGCGCGAAGGTGTTGTGTTCCTGTTGCCCTGCGTGGCCTTTCTCTTCGTGTTCATCTATCTTCGCGCCGCGCATCGCACAGCCCTGGAGGCGGAGCAGGACCTGAAGGAGGACGCATGGAACGCGGCGCACAAGCCCTGATCAAAGCGTTGGCGGCCGCCCTGTTGTTCGGCGGGCTCGTGCTGGCGTTCCACCCGGATTACCGGACCGCTTTGAAGGCGGCCTGGCGCGGCGCGCCGGCCGAATCCCCGGTGTGGGCGGCCAACACGAACTACTATCCGATGGTCGGCCTCCTCCCGGGCGGCGTCCCATGATCACCCAATCCCGCATCATCCTCTTCTGCTATTGCTTCATCGTCGGCCTGGTCGCGGCGATGAGCCGGCCGGCGGATCCCGCGGCGCTGCCCGCGCTGAAGGCGGCGGCCGCGCTGACGCTCGCCGCGGCGACCGCGGCGTTTTTCTGGATCCGGCGCCGCGCGCGTTTCGGCGCCGCGCCCCCGGCGGCCCGCTGGTTCGGCCGGCTGTTGATGCTGTCGGCCGTGACGCTCGGCTACGCCCGCTACATCGGCGCGAACACCGTGCCCGACACCCGGCTCGGCGTCGTGGAGCTGTCGCCGACGGGCGCGATATTCCACGCGCAGGCGCCGATCCCCGACACCTGCCGCCTCCGCGTGCGCAAGACCCAGCCGCTCGCCGCCGACGTGCGCCTCCGCGTGGTCGGCGAGCTCGATGCGCGCGTGCCCGCGCGCGACGCGGACGGCCGGGCCGCGCTCGACGCGGAGGGCCGCTGGTTGTTCAAGCGGGCGACCCTCCCGATCACCACCGCCGTCGTCACCGTGCGCGCGGGGGACCCGCTCGACACCGACGTCGTCATAGACCAGCCGCTCACCCGCCTGACCCGCGTGGAGATCGTGGACGGCCCCCCGCGGGGCGCAGTGGCGCTCTACCGCCTCTCGAACCACATCGGGACCTTTGTCCGCCCGGGCCGCGCGCAGTCGCCGGTGACCATCCTCGGGCGCATTTCCGCCGACCCGCTCGTCTACGATTTCAAGACCGTGCTGCCGGTGACGCCGGAGTTCATCCAGTACCCCGCCGGCGGCCCGTTTTACCGCGTCGAGGGCGGCGATATCCAGGTCACGATCCGCCCCGACCTGCCGGGCTACGAGACCTTTTCGCGCGCCGAGGCCTACGGCTACGACGTCGAGCTGTCCGGCGAGCTCACGGTGGCCCGCGGCGCGGCCAATCCCGGCGGGTTCAACGCGCGCCGGTTCCAGCAGAACTACAACATCTACGGGCTCGTCTCGGTCTTCACCCCGCGCAGCGGGCCGCCGCCGATCCACGCGATCGCGCCCGACGGGGGCGCGCCCCGAGGCGGCAACGCGCTGGTCGAGTTTTCGCTGCGTCTGCGCGACGACGTCCTGCGCGTCATCAAGCAGACCCTGCTCTATCCGCAATCCGCGTTCGTCGGCGGCGTGACGCTCGGCCTGCGGTACGGGCTGAACGGCGTCGAGTGCATGTTCAGCGAGCGTTACCGGCATGTCCTGCACGGCGCGGAGGCGCCGACCGCGATCGGGCGGTATTGCGAGGACACCATCGCGGACGAATTCAAGGAAGCGGGCGTGAACCACGTGCTCGCGGTGTCGGGCCTGCACGTCACGATCATCACCGTGATGTTTGTCGGCATCTTCTCGCTGCTGCGCGTGCCGCGGCAGGCCTACGTGCCGCTCATCATCCTGGCCCTCGTCATTTTCGCCATCATCACCGGCGCGCGTCCCTCCACGCTCCGCGCGGTGATCATGAACAGCCTTTTCATGATGACGTGGGCCTATCTCGACCAGAACCTGCGCTCGTCCGTGCTGCTCGGCGTCCCGGTCGCCGCGTTCCTCATCCTGCTGCACAACCCGATGGTGGTGGTGGATCCGTCCTTCACGCTTTCCTTCGGGGCCATTCTCTCGCTCGGCCTGCTGACCACGCCCTGCCTCGACCTGCTCCAGCGGCTGAAGGGCAACCGGTTCGCGCTCGCCGCCGCGGCCGGGCTCGGGCTGACCTGGATTGCGATGCGACACTGGGCGCTGGCCGTCACGCCCCAGTTCCTGCTGCCTGCCGCCGCCCTGCTGACCGTGCTTTTCCTGATGGCCGGCGCATGGCAGCGGAAGGGAAGGGGGATCCCCGAAACCGTCAACTACGCCACGATCCCGGAGGGTGTGGGCGCCTTCTTCGCCGCGCAATTCGCCATCCAGATCGGCATGATGATCCCGCTCTCGCTGGCCTATTTCACCCGGTGGCCCTTCGCCGGGGCCTACGCCAACCTGATTGCGATTCCGCTGATCGGCATCGTGGTGCAGCTCGGCGCGATCGGCGGCCTGCTCGGCCTCATTCCCGGCG
Source organism: uncultured Verrucomicrobiota bacterium (assembly GCA_964388845.1). GTDB lineage: Bacteria > Verrucomicrobiota > Kiritimatiellia > CAIVKH01 > CAIVKH01 > JAMLJG01. Next base: position 21,650 of record CAYMCD010000020.1, on the reverse strand, counting down.
CCGGCGTTTTTGTCGCGCTGCTGCTCGGCGCGGCGAACTGGGTCATGTCCTCCATCTTCCTCTGGCTGGCGCACGAAAGCGCGGACCTGTTCCCGTATCCGTTCGTCCGGCGGCCGGGGCTCTGGGCCCTCGCCGCCTACTACATCGGCTGCGCCTGGTTCATCTGGCACAAGCCGGTGCGGGCGTGGCTCGCCGGCCTCCTGGCGCGCCGGAATCTCCGCTCGCCGTGGCTCCCCCGCGGGATCGCCGCCGCCGGGGTCCTCGCGCTCGCCGCGATCCTCGCGGCGGATCTGCGACCCGCGCGCCCCGACGGTCTTCGGATGACGGTCCTCTCCGTCGGCTACGGCAGCGCCGTTCTCGTCGAGAGCCCCGGTGGCCGGCGCATCCTGGTGGATGCCGGCTTTGTCGAGCACGAGCGCGGCCGCCGCAACGAGGCGACCCGGACCGTGATCCCGTTTCTCGCGCACCGGAAAATCAGGAAGCTGGACGCCGTCGTGCTCACATCGCCCCGCGCCGAGCGCGCCGCCGGCGTGAGCCACGTCCTGGCGCACGTGTGGGTGGACCACCTGTTCGCGCCGCCGACCCTCGCCGATCTCGGCCGCGGCGAAACGTTCGAGGCCTTCGCCGCCCGCTTCGACCGCGCCGGGGAGCGCGTCGAACCCAGCGCGCTGATCCGGGCGCACGAGGAGTTGATCGGCACCCCCGCCTGGCCCCGCCGCGGCGCCCTCGCGATCGAGCTCGCGCGCCGCGGGGACTCGGTGGTCAACCGATGGGCCGGCTGGCATGTCCGCCCGCGGACGCTTGTCGCCGGGCAGTCGCTCTTCGAGGAGAACGGTCCCGGCGGCGTCTTCCGCATCGAGGTGCTCAACCCCGCTGAAGGCGTTCCCGGCGCGCGCGATTTCGACAACGGCTCGCTGGTCCTCCGCGTCGTGTACGGCGGATTCGCCGCGCTGCTCACCAGCGATCTGCAATACGACGGCGTCGGCGCGCTCGCCCGCCGCCACGAGCCCGCCGCGCTGCGCAGCCAGGTCCTGTTCCTGCCGCATCGCGGTGCCGCGATCGGCGAGGCCTACGGCGACTTCAAACCCGTGCTGCGCGGGGCGCTGGGTCACGAACTCGGCGCGCTGCTCGACAAGGTCCGGCCCGACCGCGTGATCGCCGAGTGGGGCAGCCCGCGCCCGGTGGTCGGCGCCCTTTCGCGCGACGCCGTCATCGCGCACGAACTGGCCCGGCAGTATGTGATTGACCGCCTCGGCGAATTCGCCTGGCTCTCGACCGACCGCGACCTCGCGCTCACCCTGACCTCCGACGGCTCGACCTACGCGATCGCCACGCAGGCCGAGGTCAACCGGGCCGCGGGCGGCGAGGAGGACGCCGTCTCCGACATCGCCGTCGGGTTGTGATGCCGGTCCCCGGCACGCATCCCCGGCACGCATCGCTTGAACTGTGGCGCGCCGTCGTGATAGGGTCGGGCCAAACGAGGGAGTTGAGATGAATATTCGATCGGCGATCACCCGGGCCGTTGTCCCGGTTCTGGCGGTGTGGTTCTCCGGGGCGCTCCCGGCCCCGGCGTTCACGCTGATTGTTGCGCCCGCCCGCTACTCGGTCATCCAGGTGGCCAAGGACGTTCTCGACCGGAGCCCGGCGGTCCTGGTCTCCTATCAGGGCGATGCCGGCGCGGCGGAACCCGTGCTGCATGCGTGGAACGGCACGGAATGGGTCCCCGTTTCCCTGAAGGATTACCGGGAGGTGAATTTCCTGCAGCGGGTGCCGGAATGCGCGGTCCTGATCGGCAACAACGATGTGCTCCCGCAGGCGCTGGTGGAGGCGTCTTCGTGGTCGCCGAGAATCGAACGGATTTCGGAACTGACCTCCGGGGCGCTGATCAACGATTTCGGACGCATCCTGAACTGGCGTCCGGCGGACTGGAAATGGTTTGCCCAGCGGTACAACCTCAAGCTGACGGACGAGGCCGAGCCGCGCCGGCGATCGAGCTGGTTCGATCAGCCCGGCCCGTTGCCGGACCGCCCGTCGCTCCTGTCGCACCCGGCCCCGCGCCCATCGGCGCCCGAGCCGGCGGTCCAGAATCTCGCGCCCCTCATTGCCGAGCCCGCGCCACCGGCTGAAGAGGCCGCGCCGCCCGTCCAGGATCCGGCGCCGCCTGCTGAAGAAACCGCGGCGCCGGTCGAGGAGCCCGCGCCGGTGCCGGTTGACACCGTGAGCCCGGAAGCCGATCCCGTTCCCTGATCCACCCCTTCACCCGCCGTGCGCCGCCTGATCCCACGAGGGTTCGCGCTTCTGCTCTGCCTGACGGCGCTCGGGCCGTCCGGATGCGGGGCCCTGCGCGTCCGGGAAGTGGAGGAGCCGCTCAACGAAACGGTGTTGATGGTCTCGCGCGGAGCGGGGGAGGCGGTCCTGAGTTGGCAGACCCGCCCCGGGTACCGCTATGTCGTGCTCCATGCGGACAGCCGTTCCGCCGTGGGCAAGTGGAACCCGCTGCCGGGCGCCGAAATGATCGCGGGCACCGGCGCATCCGTGACCGTGCGCGATCCCGTGCCCGAAGGGCGATCCCGCTATTACCGGCTCGAGGTCATTCCGCCTTCCGGTCGGAAGCCTTGAAGACCGCGACGACGGGGCGGTGATCCGATGCCGCCGGCGCGCCGGAATCGCGCGGCAGGTAGCACTTGTCCTGCACCGCCTCGGGCAGCATGTTCTGGTTCGCCAGGATGTAGTCTATGCGCGCGTACTCCTCCTGGTATTCCCAGAAGTGCGTCCACAGGTCGCCGACGAAATCCCTCGGGCGCAGGTCGTACAAATAGGCCGGGCGCCCGATCAGTTCGCGCAGCGTCGAGGACGTGATGGTGTCGTTCATGTCGCCCACCACCACGAGGTTCAGGTTCGGGGTGCGGTCGGTCATGCGCCGCACGTGCTTGTTCAGCAGCCGCGCCTCGTTCCGCCGCATCTCGGTCTGGCCGAGCGGGTGGAAGAGTTTCGATTTGAGGTGGGCCACGATCACGCGGAACCGGTATTTCGGATTCGGCTGGATGTCCACGCACAGGTAGCCCCGCTGGACGGGAAATTCCTGGCCGCCGATCGAGTAGGACTCGTTGGTGATGTTGCGCCGGGCGACAATGGGGAATTTGGAAAGCAATCCGAGTCCGACGGTGGCGTGCGGCAGCACGAAATATTCGCCGTCCACAAAGGCCATGCCGGCGTCCGCCAGCCGCTTCTTCAGGATTTCGAACGAGTCCGCGTCCCCGATCTCCTGCACGGCCAACACATCCGGGTCCGCGTTGGTGATCACGCCGATGACGGCCCGGATCTGGTCCTCCGGCTTGAAGTTGTCCTTTTGCCCGTCCTTGTCCCGGTCCTCATAGCTGAACCGGTAGAGGTTGTAGGACATCAGCGTGAACTCATCCCCGGCCGCCGGAGCGGGCCGGGCGGCGGGCTGCGCGGGGGCGGACACCGCCAGCAGGAGGATCAACGCGGAGGCTCCGGCGAACAGGCGGTCCGCTGGAATCACGACGGTTTCCTGTAGCTGTTCTCGATCTTGGCCGCCACGTCGCGGTAGCCGATGTCCACGGCGTAGATCTCCTTGAACAGCGCCGCGGCCTTGTCGGGCTGCTGCATCGCCTCGTAGAGGCTGCCGAGTTCGTAGAGGATGTCTTTTTTCGTTTCGTCGAGCAGGTGGAGTTCGCCCGCCGCCTTTTCGAGCTGTTCCGCGGCGATGTCGTACTGCTGTTTCTGCTTGAAGCAGAGCGCCAGGTAGTAGAGCGAGCGGACGCGGCGCTGCGGATTCTGCTGCGCGCGCTGGAATTGCTGGATGGCTTCATTCAGCTGGCCGCGCTCGCAGAGCAGCACGCCGTACTCGTATTTGAATTGCAGGTCGTTCGGATACCGGCGCACCCGGTCCTCGGCGTCCTTGAACATGAACTCGGCGCGCGCGGCGCGGCGCTCCTCCACGCCGGCCGCGTCGCCGGCCGCCTTGCGCGCCTCGATGTCCTTGTCAATCTGCTCGAGGCGGATGTCGCTCATCAGGCGGTCAATCTGCGGGTCGGCGCCGCCGGTGGCCTGTTGCGCGAGGCGCAGGACCTCGATCGCCTCGTCGTGGCGGTCGGCCTTGGCCAGCAGTTCGGCCATGGCCCGCTTGTAGTTCACGTTCTGCGGCTCGCGCTCCATCTTGCCGCGGGTCTCCTCGATCAGGTTGTCTATGTCGCGCGAGGTTTTCACCGCCTTCGATTGCTGTTCGAGCAGCGTCGCCTGCTTGGCGTCCTTCATCACGTCGCGGTAGGAGCCGGCCTCGTTCCATCCGCCGCGCTGCATCGTGTCGAGCGCGGTGGCGTCCTTGAGTTTCTTGACCGCCTGCGGGTCGTTCGGCTTGAGCCGGGCCAGCTCCTCGTAGGCGAGGCGCGCGTCGTGCATCCGGCCCACCCCGGTGTAGAGGCGCGCGAGCCACTCGACGGTCTTGGCGTCCTTCGGGTTGTGTTCCCGCGCGATTTCCAGGTTGAGGATCGCGACTTCGGGGAGCCCGGCGGCCTCGGCCGCCTGGGTGGCGGCATGGACGAAGGTCGGGTTGAGCGGGTCCTTGCGCAGCAGGTCTTCCATTTCCCGCAGGGCCTGGTCGGGCTTTTTCTTGAGGAGCGACTGGACCTTCAACAGCGTGCCCGAACCCCCGAGGGTGCCGAAGGCGCGGGAGAGCGCGCTGGACTTCTGCTGCTTGGCCTTGGTCACCGCGGCGGCGCGGAGAAATTTCCGGGCCTTGAGCAGCTCGGGACTGACCTCGAGGGCCAGGAGAAACATATCCATGGCGTAGTCCAGGTTGCCCCGCTCGAAGGACGCCATGCCTTTTTCAAAATGCTCGCGCGCTTTTCGCGGCGCGTTTTCAAGTGTGACTTCAGCCATGGCCATGCTCCCGTCCCGTGGCGCCATCTTCCGACCGGTCCGCCCCGGCCTCTCGATCCGGGGTCGGATAATTGTTTTACGATGGCCTCCAGCGTTTTAGACTAGGCCGGAACCGCCGTCGGGTCAAGGATGCGGCATCCGGCGGCTTCCGCTCGGCCCGGACTCCCGCGCGGCGTGCTGTCACGGCGTGCTTGGAAATCCGGAGACCATTTGCTATGCAACAGCGACTCATGTCCAGGACCCGACCAGTTTCCATCGGCCCGGTGCGCATCGGGGGCGGCTCGCCGCTCGCCTTGATCGCGGGCCCCTGTATCATCGAGAGCCGCCGGGGCTGCCTCGACCTCGCCCGGCGGCTCGCCGACCTGGCCGCGCGGGAGGAAATCCCGATGGTCTTCAAGGCCTCGTTCGACAAGGCGAACCGGACCTCGGCCGCGTCGTTCCGCGGACCGGGGCTCGACGCGGGCCTTGCCGTCCTCGCCGAGGTGAAGGAGCGGACCGGGCTCCCGTTGCTGACCGATGTGCACAGCGTCGAACAGGTGGCGGCCGTCGCCGCCGTGGTGGACGTGTTGCAGGTGCCGGCCTTCCTCTGCCGCCAGACCGACCTGCTGGCGGCCTGCGGGGCGTCGGGCCGGGCGGTCAACGTAAAGAAAGGCCAGTTCCTGGCCCCCGGCGACATGGCGAACGTGGTCGCCAAGCTCGAGCGCGCGGGCGCCCGACGCATCCTGTTGACGGAGCGCGGCACGTCGTTCGGCTATCACGACCTTGTGGTGGATATGCGCGGGTTGCCGCGGATGCGCGCGATGGGGCACCCGGTTGTGTTCGACGCCACCCACAGCGTGCAGCGGCCGGGCGGCGCCGGCACGTATACCTCGGGCGATTCGACGATGGTCCCCGTCCTCGCGCGCGCCGCCGTGGCCGCCGGGTGCGACGCGGTCTTCCTGGAAACCCACGTGAACCCGGCGCGGGCCCTGTCGGACAAGGACAACGCCATCGCGTTCCGCCACCTGCGCGGGCTCTGGCGCACCCTGAGGAGTCTCCATGGACTGGTCGGCTGAGGCGCGCGCGGCCCGCGTGGAGGCGGTCGTCTTCGATGTGGACGGCGTGCTGACGCGCGGCGACCTGGTGTATGGCGCGGATGGCGAATGGAAGATTTTCGACGTCCAGGACGGGCACGGGTTCGTGCTGGCCCGGCAGGCCGGGTTGAAGATCGGGCTGGTGAGCGGGCGCGGCGGGGAGGCGCTCCGGCGCCGCGCGCAGGATCTGAAGGTGGACGCGCTCCGCGAGGGGGTCGCGCGGAAAGGCCCGGCGTTCCTTGAGCTCTGCGGCGAGTGGGGCGTCCCGCCCCAGGCCGCCTGCTTCGTGGGCGACGATCTGATTGACCTGCCCGCCCTGCGCGAGGCGGGGTTCCCGGTCGCGGTGCCGAACGCCGTGCGGGAGGTGCTCGACCGCGCGGCGTGGGTCACGCCCCGGCGCGGCGGCGCGGGCGCCGCGCGCGATGTGATTGAATTCATCCTCAAGGCGAAGGGGCGTTGGGCGGCCATCGTGCAGGCCTACGCGGAGGGCGCGGGATGAGCGGCCGTCGGATCCAGGCCATCGGGATCGGCTGGGTGTGCGCCGGGCTGGCCCTGGCGCAACCCGGCGGCGAGGTCCAGACCATCACCGGCTTCCGGGTTCCCTCGTACGACCGCGAGGGGAACCTGACGTCGCAGATGTTCGGGGAGCAGGCGCGGATCCTGCCGGACGGCACGGTGGAAATCGCGGACTTGAGCATGGAGTTCTTCGGCTCCAACGACGCGGGGACCAACCGCCCGCCCCAGATGCGGGTGACCTCGCCGCGCTGCCACTACGACCGCGCGAGCGGCGTCGCGACCTCCGCGGCGTCCGTCCGCATCGCGCGCGACAACATGGTGGTGACCGGCGTCGGATTCCGCTGGGCCGGCGAAAGCGAGCGGCTCGAGATCTTCAGCGAGGCGAAGGTTGTCCTGAAGGATGCCCGGCGCAGCGTCAAGGCGGAGGCGAAGAAATGAAGCATATGCGTGACACCCGGATGGCCCTGGCGGCGGCGGCCCTCGCGGCGGCGGCCGCCCTCGCCGTCGCCCAGCCCCCGCCGGCCGCGCCGGCGGAGGAGGAGGAGGACAGCCTCACCGTCATCACGTCGGACACGCTCACGTTCGACTACCAGAAACAATTCGCGCTATTCGAAAAGAATGTCGTCGTGGTGGACCCCGAGATGCGCCTCTATGCGGACCGGATGACCGTCCGCTTCGGCTCGGACAACCGGGTCAACGAGATCCGGGCCGAGGGCCGCGTCCACATCATCCAGGAGGACAAGGAGGCGCGTTCGGACCTGGCCATCTACAACCTGCTCCAGGGCGTGATGATCCTGACCGGCAAGCCGCAGGTGACCCGCGGCCGGGACATCCTGACCGGCGACAAGATCACCTTCTGGCGCGACCAGAACCGGATGATCGTGGAGCCGCGCGCCCGCCTGATCCTGCAATCCGAATCCGGCGCGGAGCGGCCGGGCCTGAAAGACGGGGCGATCCGTGGCCGATAACCTCCTCGTCAGGACCGAAGAGCTGGTCAAGGCCTACCACGGCCGCCGTGTCGTCAACGGCGTGAACCTCGAGGTGCGCCGCGGCGAGATCGTCGGCCTGCTGGGGCCGAACGGCGCGGGCAAGACCACCAGTTTCTACATGACCGTCGGCCTCGTGAAACCGACGTCGGGGCGGGTCTTCTTCGACGGCGCCGACGTGACCGCGGAACCCATGTACGCGCGCGCCCGCATGGGGATGGGGTATCTGTCCCAGGAGCCCTCGATCTTCCGGCGGCTGACGGTCGAGGAAAACGTGATGGCCATCCTCGAAACGCTGCCGCTGACCCGCCGCGAGCGCCGCCAGCGCCTGCAGGCGCTGCTGGAGGAGCTGAAGATCGGCTACCTGGCCCGGCAGAAGGCCTACACGCTGAGCGGCGGCGAGCGCCGCCGGCTCGAAATCACCCGCGCGCTGGTGACCAATCCCTCGCTGATCCTGCTCGACGAGCCGTTCAGCGGGGTGGACCCGCTGGCCGTGTACGATGTGCAGCAGATCATCATCGAACTCAAGGAGCGCGGCCTCGGCATCCTGATCACGGACCACAACGTGCGCGAGACGCTGGCCGTGGTGGATCGCGCGTACCTGATCTGCGAGGGCAAGGTGCTGCGCGAGGGCACGAGCGATTTCCTGATCAACGACGAAATGAGCCGGCAACTCTACCTCGGCCCGAAATTCACCCTGTAGCCCGCCGCGCGGAGAAACAACGACCATGAACATCCAGACCACCGCCCGGCACTTCGAGCTGGGACCCGCGACCCGCCGGCTGGCCGAGGACAAGTTGCGGGGCGTCCTGTCCGGCGTCCCCCGCGTGACCAATGCCCACATCGTCCTCGAAGTCCAGAAGCTCGCGCGGAAGGCGGAGGTGGTCGTCCATTTCCCGCACCACACGATCGAGGCGGAGGCGGAGGCGGCCGACCTGCACGCGGCGCTGGACCTCGTCATGGACAAGGTCTCGCGGCAGGTCGAAAAGGCCCGCGACATGGAGACGGACCACAAGGGCCGGCGCGCAACCGGGTAGACCATGACCATCACCGTCCGACAACTGGTGGAGGCGGGGCGCGACGCGCTCGGCCTCGTCGTCGAGACCGGGGCCGATTTCCTCGACCAGCCCATCACCGAGGAAGCGCTCAATCGCCCGGGCCTCGCGCTGGCGGGGTTTTTCCATTATTTCGCCCACCGGCGGGTCCAGGTCCTCGGACTGGCCGAATATTCCTATCTCAAGAGCCTGCCGGCCGCGGAGCAGACCGTCCGGCTCAGCGAGCTGTTCAAACGCCGGATCCCCGCCGTGGTCATCACGCGCAGCCGGCATGCCACGGCCGAGATGCGCGAGCTGTCGGCGCGGCACCGGATTCCCGTCCTGCGGACGAATTTGATCACCGGCCGTTTCATCAACGAGGCGACCGTCCTGATCGCGCAGCTGACCGCGCCGACCGTCCGCGTCCACGGGACGACCGTGGATATCATGGGGATCGGCGTGCTGATCGAGGGCGAGCCGGGCATCGGGAAGAGCGAAACCGCGCTCACGCTGATCGAGCGCGGGCACAGCCTGGTGGCCGACGACATCTCCGTGCTCCGCCGCACGAGCGAACAGGTGATCATGGCGTCCGCGGTGGACATCACCCGCTACCACATGGAAATCCGCGGGCTGGGCATCATCCACGTGCCGAGCCTGTTCGGCGTGGCCTCCATGCGCCGCGAGACCTCGCTGGACCTGATCGTCCGGCTGCAGCGGCCCACGCCGGAAATGGAAAACGACCGGTCCGGGCTCACGCCGCAGTCCCGCGATGTGATGGGCGTCCCGATCCCGCTCATCACGCTGCCGGTGGCCGCCGGCCGCGACCTCGCGCACGTGGTGGAGGTGGCGGCGCTCAACCAGAAACTGAAGGGCCTCGGCCACGACGCCGCCAAGGAGCTCGACGAGAAGCTGATCCACCAGCTGGCCGACCGGAGGAACCGCCCATGACCCCCGGCTCCTCCAGCGCCGGCGCCGCGAAATCGGTGGCGCGCGAGTTCACCATACAGAACAAGTTCGGCATCCACGCGCGCCCGGCCGCCCTGTTCGTGAAAACCGTGAGTCGTTTCAGGAGCGATATCGCGGTGGAACGGGAGGGCATGACGGCCTCCGGGAAGAGCATCATGGGGCTGCTCACCCTTGAGGGGTACCGGGGCGCGGTGTTGAAGGTCACCGCGACCGGCGAGGACGCGGAGGCGGCGCTCGATGCGATCGGGGAGCTGATCGCGAAAAAGTTTTTTGAGGACTGACCATGGACGGGACGGCGGAACAGCGCAAGCGCGTGGAGTTGCAGGGAATCGGCGTCTCGCCCGGCGTGGCCACCGGGCCGGCCTTCCTGCTCACCACCGAGGAGGACCGGCTGGTCGAACGCGCGATCGGCGACGACGAGGTCGCCCGCGAAATCGCGCGGTTCGAGGAGGCGCTGATCGCCACCCGCCGGCAGCTGCACGAGATCCAGCGCCAGGTCAGCACCGCCATCGGCCAGGAAAGCGCCAGCATCTTCGACGCGCACCTGCTCGTGGTGGACGACCGGTCGCTGGTGGAGGAAGTGATCCGCGGATTGTCCGCCCAGAAGCGCAACGTGGAGACCGTGCTGCGCGTCGTGGCGGACCGGTATGCCCAGGCCCTGCTGCGCGTGGAAGACGATTACCTGCGCGAGCGCGCCGCCGACGTCCGCGACGTGACCCGCCGCATCCTGCGGAACCTGTCCGGCGCCAGCAGCAGCTCGATCGCCCGCCTGGAACAGCCGTGCATCCTCGTCGCCAACGACCTCGCCCCTTCGGAGGCCGCCACGCTGAACCGGGAAAAGGTGCTCGGATTCGTCACGGACCTCGGCAGCCCCACGTCCCACACCGCGATCATGGCGCGCGCCCTGGGGGTGCCCGCGATCGTCGGGCTGCACGACGTCAGCGTGCGGGTGGCGCGTGGCGACACCATCCTCATAGACGGGAACAAGGGCGCGCTGATCATCAATCCCACGCGGGACGACCTCGAGCGCTACGGCAAGGTCGAGGCCACCCGCCGGACCATCCAGAGCTCGCTCGACCAGTTGCGCCGGGAGCCCGCCGAAACGCGGGACGGCTACCACGTCCTGCTGTCCGCCAATATCGAATTGCCCGCGGACCTTGACCAGGTGCTGGCCTGCGGCGCGGCGGGGGTCGGCCTGTTCCGCACGGAATACCTCTACCTCTCGCACAAGAGCCTGCCGTCCGAGGACGAGCAGGCCGCCATCTACAACGAACTGGCGCGCCGCCTGGCCCCGGCCCACGCGGTCATCCGCACGCTCGACCTGGGGGGGGACAAGTTCCTCTCGCAGGTCAAGATGCCGCAGGAGATGAACCCGTTCATGGGCTGGCGCGCGATCCGGTTCTGCCTCGCGCAGCCCGAGATCTTCAAGACCCAGCTGCGCGCCATCCTGCGCGCGAGCCACCACGGCAACGTCAAGATCATGTACCCCATGATCAGCAGCCTGGATGAGGTGCTGAAGGCGAACCTGCTGCTCGACGAGTGCAAGGAGGAGTTGCGCGCCAAGGGCATCCGCTTCGATGAAGACATTGACGTCGGGATCATGATCGAGGTGCCGTCGGCCGCGCTGACCGCCCACCTGCTCGCGCCCCACGTGGATTTCTTCAGCCTCGGCACCAACGACCTCGTGCAGTACACGCTCGCGGTGGACCGCGTGAACGAGCGCATCGCCTACCTGTACCAGCCGACCCACCCGGCCATCGTCCGGCTGATCAAGAACACGATTGACGTGGGCCACCAGCACGGCATCTGGACGGGCGTCTGCGGCGAGATGGCGGGCAACCCGCTGATGGTCCCGCTGCTCATCGGGCTCGGCGTGGACGAGCTGAGCGTGAGCGCCTCGCTGGTTCCGGTGGTCAAGGACGTCGTGCGCAAGCTGCGCTTTTCGCAGGCCGAGGCCCTGGCCGAAACGGTGCTCGCGCGGGAATCCGCCCATGAAATCACCGAGCAGTGCCGCCAGTTGGTCGCCCAGGTGGCCCCGGAAATACTTGAAATCATGGCCTGAACCGCTACCGTAGCGGGCTGTCTTTGAACCCAGGAGGAGCCGCCATGTCCGTGCGCGATTTTGTGTTCACATCCGAGTCCGTCACCGAGGGCCATCCGGACAAACTGTGCGACGGCGTGTCCGACGCCATCCTCGACGCCATCCTCGCGCAGGATCCGAAAAGCCGCGTCGCGTGCGAGACGCTCGCCAAAACCGGCATGGTCGTCGTCGCCGGCGAAATCACGACCCACGCCGTCGTGGACTATGCGCGGGTCGCGCGCGAAAAGGTCTGCAAGATTGGGTTCAATCATTCCGACATTGGATTCGACGGAAACATCTGCGCCGTTTTGGTCTCGCTCGACAAGCAGTCCCCCGACATCGCGCAGGGGGTGGACGCCAAGAAGGCCAGGGGCAAGGCGACCGCCGAGCAGGGCGCCGGCGACCAGGGCATGATGTTCGGCTACGCGTGCGACGAAACGAAGGAACTGATGCCGATGCCGATCATGCTGGCGCATCGCCTCACGGCGGGACTGGCCCGGCTCCGCCGCAGCGGGGGGCTCCCGTTCGTCCGGCCGGACGGCAAGTCGCAGGTCAGCGTGGTGTACGAAAACAACCGCCCGGTCCGCGTGGACAACGTGGTGATTTCCACCCAGCACAGCCCCGAGGTCAGCCACAAGCAGCTGCGCGAGGCGATCATTGAGAAGCTGATCAAGAAAGTCGTGCCCGCTCACCTGATCACGAAGCACACGGAATTTTACGTCAATCCGACCGGGCGCTTCGTGGTCGGCGGCCCCCAGGGCGATTGCGGCCTGACCGGCCGGAAAATTATCGTGGACACCTACGGCGGCATGGGGCGGCACGGCGGCGGCGCGTTCTCCGGCAAGGATCCCTCCAAGGTGGACCGCAGCGCGGCCTACATGGCCCGCTATGTGGCGAAGAATATCGTGGCCGCCGGGCTGGCCCGCCGCGCCGAGGTGCAGCTGGCCTATGCGATCGGCTATCCCGAGCCGGTCTCCGTGCTGGTGGAAACCTTCGGCACGGGCAAGGTGGATGAAGGGCGGATCGCGAAGGCCGCCCGCAAGGTGTTCGGATTGAAGCCCGCGCAGATCGTCGCCCAACTCGACCTGTTGCGCCCGATCTACGAGGGGACCTCCGCCTATGGCCACTTCGGCCGCACCGAGGATCTCGACAAATTCACCTGGGAACGCACGGACCGCGCCGAGGCGCTGAAGGACGCGATCTAGGAGCGATCCAACCCTTGTAGCTGGCCTCCCGCCTCCGTTGGAAACCTCGGCGAGGCGGGCCGGACCCGCCGCCGCGCGGCGCGTCCGGAGGCCGCGCCCCGCCGGCATCCGCCGGATAGTTCTCCCGCCCGGTACGACCGGGGGGCGCCTTTGTGCCGCAACGGCACGGATCCGGACAGATGGCGCAGGGGACGGGAGACCCTCTTGCGGACGCCGAATTGCGTTGAGAAAATTTTCCAATGACTGGAAATTCCAGACGTTGGAACCGACGCGGGACATTTTTTACAGACGTTGGAACTTTTAAAGGAATACGCGATGAAGCGATGGCTTTGTCTGGTTGCGCTGCTGCTGGCCGCCGCGCCGGCGCGGGCGCAGGTGACGGTGGTGAAGGGCGCGGGTCAGAAGACGTCCCTGGATGGGTCGGCGTTCCAGTCCACCGACGGGATCGGCCGGCTCTTCACCAAAGTGCTGACCGATGACCTGCTGCGCTCGGGCTGGTTCGTCCGCGGCGCGCCGGGGCAGGCGGAACTGGCGCTGACCGGGCAGGCCGGCCAGGGCGGCGCGCAGGCGGTCGTCCACGACCGGGTGGCGCAGCGGCAGGTCTACGGCAAACGCTACCCGATGGCCCCCCAGGAGGTCCGACGCGTCGCCCACCGGATCGCCGATGAAATCATCGAGGCGGTCACCGGCAAGAAGGGCCTCGCCTCCGGCCGCATCGCCCTGGTCGGCAACCGGACCGGAAAGAAGGAGATTTACCTGATGGACACGGACGGCCAGGGGCTGCAGCAGCTCACGCGCGACAACCAGGTCGGCATCTCGCCGAATTGGGGGCCGGGCGGTCGGCAACTCGTGTATACCTCCTACCTCAAGGGATTCCCGGATATCTTCCTCATCGAGATCGCCACCGGCGCGCGGCAGCGGATCGCCTTCTACCCGGGGCTCAACACCGGCGGCGCCGTCTCGCCGGATGGCCGGGAGATCGCGATGATCCTCTCGAAGGACGGAAATCCCGAGTTGTATGTCCGGGACCTGCGCGGCGGCGCGTTGACCCGGCTCACGAAGACCCTGCGCTCGGCCGAGGCCAGTCCGTCGTGGTCGCCGGACGGCCGGCAGATCGTCTATGTGTCCGACCAGGCCGGCACGCCGCAATTGTACGTCGTCGGCCGGGCCGGCGGCGCGCCGCGCCGCCTGACCACGCGCGGCTCGCAGAATGTCGCGCCGGATTGGGGACGGAACAACGTGATCGCCTACGCCAGTTTGTTTGGCGGCCGCTGGAATGTTTCCATCATGGACCCTTCCGGCGGCGAGGCGCGCGCGATCACGCCGGGCGACGCGGATTACGAGGATCCGAGCTGGGCGCCGGACGGGCGGCACCTGGTGGCGGGCCGCGCGATTCGCTATGCATCGAAAGTGGTCTTGCTTGACACCTTGGGCGATCCACCCGTAGTTTTGACCGATTATTCAGGGGATTGGACCTCGCCCGCGTGGGCGCCGGGTCCATGACTACAGATTGGCGGCAGTTGCAGATGATCTGCACGGAGGACGGTACGTGAAAAGTGCGCTGAAATTCGGAATGCTGGCAGTGATGGTGGCGGCCGTCGCGTTGACGGGCTGCAAGAAGAAACCCAAGGCGGGCGCCGGCGGCGTGGATGACGTGGGCGGGGTGATGGGCACGGACCTGTACGGCGAAGGGCTGGGGGCGCGTCCGGACAGCCTGACGGAGGTCGCGAGCCAGTTCGGCATGGTGTATTTCGATTTCGACAGCGCGCAGGTCAATCCCGGCGAGCGGTCCAAGGTCGAGGCCGTCGCCAACTACCTCCGCAGCAACTCCGCGGTCGGCGTGATCGTCGAGGGGCACTGCGACGAGCGCGGCAGCAATGAATACAACCTGGCCCTGGGCGAGCGCCGCGCGCTGGCGGTCCGGGCCTACCTGGTGAGCCTCGGCGTGGACGCCGGACGCATCCAGACCAAGAGCTTCGGGGAAGAGCGCCCGGTCGCCATGGGCCACGACGATGCGTCCTGGTCGCAGAACCGCCGCGCCGAGTTCCAGCTGTTCCAATAAGCGGAACCCGTCGGATTCAAGAGCCGCCGCGATCCCGTTGGGGTCGCGGCGGTTTGTTTTTTGCGGGGCGGGGCGCCGGGCACCGGGCGGGGGTTCCCGTCCTTCTCCCTGCTTGCTCCCGGCGAATGAACATGCTGACATGAGCCGCCATGGGTGCATTGGGATTTTTCGGCGGCAGCGCGGGCGGCGGCGAGATCCTGCTGATCCTGCTGGTCGCGCTGCTGTTGTTCGGGTCCAAGAACCTTCCGCAGGTGGCGCGGACGATCGGGAAGACCCTCGAGCAGATCCGCCGGGCGGCCGGCGACGTCCGGGACGAGGTGATGAAGGCCGATCCGGAGCTGCCGAAGGACGACGATGCGCCGAACCGTTTGCCGCCCGCGCCCAGACCTCCGGAGGATGCGTCCGATGCACGGGTGGCGCGCTAGTCCGGACGACGACCGGAAACCGTTCCTCGCGCACCTCGAGGACCTGCGCCGCGTCCTGCTCCGGGCGGCGCTGGCGCTGGCGACCGGCATGGCCGTCGCGCTGGCCTTCACGCCGCAGATCCTCGCGCTGTTGAAGGCGCCGCTCGCCGGCTGCGTGCCGGACCCCGGCGCCTTCCTGCGCTCCATCGAGGTCGCGGGCGCATTCACCGCGACCCTGCGCATCGCCTTCTGGAGCGGCCTGGTGATGGCGGCCCCGGCGCTGGTCCTGGTCGTCGGGTACTACCTGCTGCCCGCGCTCACGGAATCGGAGCGCCGGGCGCTCGGCGGCGTGGGGGTCGTCAGCGTCGTCCTGTTCGCGCTGGGGGTCTGGATGGGGTACCGCTACACGCTGCCGTTCGCGCTGCAGGCCATGTTCGCGCTCCACGGCTGGCTCGGGATCGCGGCCGAATGGACGCTGACCAGCTACGTGACGTTCACGACGCAGCTGCTGGTCGCGTTCGGCCTGGCCTTCGAGCTGCCCGTGGTCCTTCTGATTCTCGGGCGGCTCGGGTTGGTGGGCGCGGCCGGATTGCGCGCCTACCGCCGGCATGCCATTGTCGGCATCCTGATCCTCGCTGCGGTGCTGACGCCGCCGGATATCTTTTCGCAGCTGCTGATGGCGCTGCCGCTGCTCCTGCTCTACGAGGCGTGCATCTGGATCATCTGGGGCTGGGAGCGGGCGAAGGGGCGGGCGGCATGACCCTGCGGCTGGCCAGTTTCGGGATGCGGGGCTTCGTCGGGCAATCCCTGACGCCGCGCGTGGCGATGGACTATGCGAGCGCCTTCGGGACCTTTGTGGAGGGCGGCCGCGTGCTGCTGGGCCGCGACACGCGCTATTCGAGCCCGATGCTGCACGCCGCCGTCAGTTCCAGCCTGCTCGCCTGCGGGTGCGAGGTGCTCGACTTCGGCATCTGCCCGACGCCGATCCTGCAATTCAGCGCAAAACCGTTCCAGGCGGCCGGCGCGATTTCGATCAGCGGCGGCCACAACCACATGGGCTGGAATGCCCTCAGCCTGATCGGTTCGGACGGGGCCTTCCTCGATCCCGCCTCCGGCGAGGCCGTGCTGGACGCCTTCCATGCGACCGATTTCCAGTTCCGCGATGCCGCGCGCATGGGGACGATCGCGGATCGCGCCGACTATTTTCCGCCCTATCTGGAGGCCCTGGCCCGCTTCGTCCGGCGCGACGCGATCCGCGCGGCGAAATACACCGTGCTGATTGACCCCGTCGGCGGCGCGGGCTGTCCGTTCCTGGCCGATTTTGCCCGCGAGTTCGGCCTGCATCTCGTCGCGATCAACGGCGAGCCCACCGGCTACCTGGCGCGCGAGCCGGAACCCCGCCCGCGCACCGCGCTGCAGATGGCGTCCTTCATCCGCCACGTGAAGGGCCATGTGGGGTTCGTCTTGAGCAGCGACATGGGCCGGCTCTCGCTCGTCACGGAGGCCGGCGAGCCGTTGAGCGAGGAGTACACGCTGCCGCTCATCGCGCGGCACCTGCTCGACCGGCAGGCCGGGCCGGTGGTGACCAACTGCTGCACCAGCCGGATGGTGGACGATGTCGCGGCGGCCGCGGGGGTCCCGCTGCTCAAAACGCCGGTCGGCCAGGCCCTGGTGGTGGAGCGGATGATAGACGAGCAGGCGCGCGTGGGCGGCGAGGGCAGCGGCAGCGCGGCCACGCCCGCCTTCAGCCGCGGGTTTGACGGATTCCTGATGATGGCGCTGGCGCTCGAACAGATGGCGGTCGGCGGGCAGCCGTTGTCCGCGCTGGCCCGTTCGCTGCCGCGCTACCACATGGTCAAGAAAAGCGCCGCGTGCGGCTCGCGGGCGGCCTATCACGCGCTGGACCAATTCCTCACCCAGGCCGGGCGTTTCGGCGCGCCCCGCACCGACCTCACGGACGGAATCCGCCTCGATTGGGAGGACGGCTGGCTGCATGCGCGCGCGTCGCACACGGAGCAACTGATCCGTATCCTGTCCGAGGCGCGGGACCGGGCGGTGGCGGAGCAGCGCGCCGAGGAGGCGCTGCGCATGATCGGACGGGTGCTGTGATGAGGGAAACGCTGAAAGTCGGGTTGTCCGGCGTGCGCGGCGTGGTGGGCGAATCCTTCACGCCGCAACTGGCGGCTTCGTTTGCGCAGGCCTTCGGCGCCTTCGTTGGGCGGGGCGCCGTGCTGGTCGGACGCGACACCCGGCCCAGCGGACTCATGATCGAGCGGGCGGTGATTGCCGGCCTCCAGAGCGTCGGCTGCAAGCCGGTCCTGCTGGGCGTGGTGCCGACGCCCACGGTGCTGTTGATGACGCGGCACACCGCCGCGCGCGGCGGGATTGTCATCACGGCCAGCCACAACGCGGCGGAATGGAACGCGCTGAAATTCGCCGACCGGCACGGCCTGCTCCTCGGCGTGGACCGGGCGCAGGAACTTTCCGACCTCTATCACCAGCAGGATTTCCCGCTCGTGCCGGAATCCGAGCTGCCGGCCCCCGCGCCCCAGCCGTTTCCCGTCGAACATCATTTCAATCAACTCATGGCCTACGTGGATCATGCCGCCATCCGCGCGCGGCGCCCGCGGGTGGCGGTGGACGGCGTCAACGGGGTCGGGGCGCTCTATTCGCCGCTCCTGCTGGGCTCGTTTCTCGGGTGCGAGGTGGTGCCGGTGCACGACACGCCCTCGGGCGTTTTCCAGCGGGATCCGGAGCCGCTCCCGCACCACCTGGGCGCTTTGTGCGAGGCGGTGACCCGCCACGGGTGCGATGTCGGGTTCGCCCAGGACCCGGACGGGGACCGGCTGGCGATCGTTGACGAGCAGGGGCGCCCGATCGGCGAGGATCTCACGCTCGCCTTCGCCGTGCAGGAGGTGCTGGACGCCCACGAGCGGGGCCCGGTCGCGATCAACCTGACGGCGAGCCGCGCGGTCGAGGACGTGGCCCGCGCCCGCGGGTGCGACGTGACGCGCACCCGGGTGGGCGAGACGCATGTCGCGCGCGCGATTGGCGAGGTGGGCGCGGTGGTGGGGGGCGAACACAACGGGGGCGTGATGGTGCCGCGCATCCACAACTGCCGCGACAGCTTCACGGGCATGGCGCTGGTCCTCGAGCTGATGGCCCGGACCGGGCGGAGCATCAGCAGCCTCCGCGCTGAGATCCCGCGCTACGAGGTCGTCCGCCGCAAGCTGAACGCCCGCCCGGAGCGCGCGCCCGAGGCGCTGCGGGAATTGCGGCGGCACTACGCCGCCCGCCGGATGGACCAACTGGACGGCCTGTTCATCCATTTCGACGAGGCCTGGGCGCATGTCCGGCGCTCGAACACGGAGCCGGTGGTGCGCGTGACGGTCGAGGCGCGCAGCGCCGAATGCGCGGAGCGCCTGGCCGATGAAATCTCCGGGCGCCTGGCCCCGCTGCTGGCGTAGCCGCAACCGCAATCGCCACTTGCAAAGCCCCCGGCCAGCCCGTAGCCTCGCTGCTCCCCTCCGGTAACCGAGGATTCCCCTATGCAGTGGCTGATCAAGAAGATCGTGGGCACCAAGAACGAGCGCGACCTGAAACAGGCGCGCCCGGTGGTCCAGCGGATCAACGAATTGGAGGCCGGATACCAGCGGTTGAGCGAGTCCGAACTCAAGGCGAAAACCCAGGAATTCCGGGACCGCCTCGCCCAGGGCGCCCGCCTCGACGACCTGCTGGTGGAGGCCTTCGCGGTGGTGAAGAATGCCTGCCGCCGCCTGTGCGGGACCGCCGCCCATGTCTGCGGGCACGACCTCCCTTGGGAAATGATCCCGTTCGATGTGCAGCTGATCGGCGGCATGGCGCTGCACAACCGGAAAATCGCCGAAATGGCCACGGGCGAGGGCAAGACGCTGGTGGCGACGATGCCGGCCTACCTCAACGCGCTGACCGGCCGGGGCGTCCACGTCGTGACCGTGAATGACTACCTCGCGCGCCGCGATTCCGAGTGGATGGGGCATGTGTACACCTACCTCGGCCTCACCGTGGGGTGCATCCAGAACCAGATGGACCCGTCCATTCGCCGCCGGATGTACGCGTGCGATATCACCTACGGGACCAACGCGGAGTTCGGGTTCGACTACCTGCGCGACATGGGCATGGCCTTCCGGCCCGAGGAGATGGTCCAGCGCGGCCACTACTTCGCGATCGTGGATGAAATTGACAGCATCCTGATTGACGAGGCCCGCACGCCCCTGATCATCTCGGGCCCCGCCCCGCAGAGCGGGCAGCAGCAATACCTGGCGCTCAAGCCGCATGTCGAGCGGCTGGTCCGGCGCCAGCGCGATTTCTGCAGCCGCCTGATGGAGGAGGCCAAGCAGCTCATCGAGAAAAACGACGAGGAGGAGGCGCAGCGCAAGCTCTACCAGGTGCACCAGGGCATGCCGCGCCACCCCCAGCTCCTCCGCCTGCTCGAGGACCCGGCCCCCCGCAAGTTGCTGGAGAAGGTCAACGGGGCCATGCTCACCGACATGCGGAAGGACGAGGCCCGCGCGCTGCGCGAGGACCTGTTCTTCACCATTGACGAGAAGGGGCACGACGCCAGCCTGACCGAGAAAGGGTGCGAGACGCTCAGCCCGAACGACCCCGACGCCTACGTGCTGCCCGATCTCGTCTCCCAGCTCGCCGACCTCGACGGCGACACGAGCCTGCCGGACGACAAGAAATTCGAGCGGCGCGCCGAGCTGCAGGCCCGCTTCGCCGAAAAGAGCGAACGCATCCACTCCGTGGACCAGCTCATCCGCGCCTACAGCGTCTATGAGAAGGATGTCCAGTACGTCGTCCAGGACAACCAGGTGATCATCGTGGACGAGTACACCGGCCGCCTGATGCCGGGCCGCCGCTGGAGCGACGGCCTGCACCAGGCCGTCGAGGCGAAGGAGGGCGTCAAGATCGAGCGGGAGACGCAGACCCTCGCGACCATCACCATCCAGAACTATTTCCGCATGTACGAGAAGCTCTCCGGCATGACCGGGACGGCGGAAACCGAGGCCGACGAGTTCCACCAGATCTACAAGCTCGACGTCATGGTCATCCCCACCAACCGGCCGGTGCGCCGCGTGGACTCGAACGACCTGATCTACAAGACAAAGCGCGAGAAATTCAACGCGGCGATCGAGGAGATCGCCGAATGCCACAAGCGGGGCCAACCGGTGCTGGTCGGGACGATTTCCGTCGAAACGTCCGAGCTGTTGAGCCGCATGCTCCGCCGCCAGGGCATCCCGCACAACGTGCTCAACGCCAAGAACCACGCGCGCGAGGCCGAGATCGTCGCGCTCGCCGGCCAGAAGGGGTCCGTCACGATCGCCACCAACATGGCCGGGCGCGGCACCGACATCAAGCTGGGCGAGGGGGTCGTCCACCTCGACCGAGAACTCATAAAGGGCCAGACGCGCCTCGACGACAGACACGACGGCAAAACCCTCCGCCAGCTCCTGCTGGATCGCCCGTGCGGCCTGCACGTCATCGGCACCGAGCGCCACGAGTCGCGCCGCATTGACCGGCAGCTCCGCGGGCGCTGCGCCCGGCAGGGCGACCCCGGGTCCTCGCGCTTCTACGTCTCGCTCGAAGACGACCTGATGCGCCTGTTCGGCTCCGAGCGCATCGCCGGCATCATGGAAAAACTCGGCATCCAGGAGGGCGAGGTGCTCGAGCACAAGTGGCTGAACCGCTCGATCGAGCGCGCGCAGCGGCGCGTCGAGCAGCACAATTTCTCCATCCGGAAACGCACGCTGGAATACGACGACGTGATGAACAAGCAGCGGGAGATCATCTACAAATTCCGCAGCGAGGTCGTCGCGAGCGCCGATGTCGGCGTGCAGCTCATGGAGGTGGTCGAGGACGTCGCGCTGGCCCGCGCCACCGACGCGCTCAACGCCGATGACGAGGACTCGATCAAGGCCTACCTGACCTGGGCCAACTCCACCTTCCCCATCGGTTTGAGGCGGGAGGAACTGCCGGCGGAGATCAACGCGGACACCGTGACGGATCTCGTGCTCGAACGGGTGCGGAAATCCTACGCGCTGAAGGCGCGGGTCGAGGACCCGCAGGCGCTCGGGGCGATGGAACGGTTCATCGTCCTGCAGGCCGTGGATTCCCACTGGCAGGAATACCTGCGGAGCATGGACACGCTCCGGCAGGGTGTCGGCCTCCGCGCCTATGGCCAGCGCGATCCGCTGGTGGAATACAAGCGCGAGGCCTTCACGATGTTCTCGGACCTGATGGACAAGATCAAGGCGGACATCGCGTCGCGAATCTTCCGCTCCGCGACGTCGGTGAACGCGTTGCGCAGTTTCCTCGCCGCGCTGCCGCGGCAGGCCGTGCACCCGGAGGCGCACGCGCTGGGCCGGCCGGATGCGTCTTCC
>CAYMCD010000019.1:0-36215 GCA_964388845.1 uncultured Verrucomicrobiota bacterium | reverse complement strand
CGTCCCGAAAAACGCGCGGTTGAAGTGCGCGAGGACGGGCAGGCCGACGCGCGCCGCGATGATCGCGTTGCGCGCGCGCTGGTGCATTTCGTCCGCCGCCTTGTTGGTGTAGGTCACCACCACGAGGCGGGGCAGCAGCAGCCGCGCGCGCTCCGGATCGCCGGTGGCGATTTCGACCACGCGGTCCACGATGGCCTTGGTCTTGCCGACCCCGGCCGGCGCGATGACCGAGATATTCCGGTCCAACGCGGTGCGGAAGCGGTCCCGCGCGGGCTGGTCCGCCGGGGTCGGGCGATGGGAATCAATCGCCATCCGGCGCCCCTTCCTCCGCGCGCAACCCCGCGTGGGTCAGCGCCCATTTTTCCTCCAGCAGATCGCGCTCGACGGGCAGGGTCGCGATGGGCAGGACGAGCCCCATGCCGTACTCCGCGCGGACTTCGCCCCGGATGCCGAAGATGCCCGTCTCCTGCATGCGCGCGAGCTCGGACCAGAACGGACCCTGTTCTTTGATCCGCGCGAGGCCGAGTTGCGGCGCGAGCGGAGCCTGTGGCGTGAGCAGGCTGATGTGCAGGTCGGCGCCGCCCGCGCCGGCCAGGGCCAGCGCGTACAGGCAGAGCTGCACGCCGATCCCCTCGGCGAGGCGCGCCGCGAGCGCGGCCTCCGACAGGGGCTTGTCCTGGCCCGTCTTGAAATCAGCGATCCACGCCTTCGCGGGGAGCGCCGCGGCGGCGTCCGGCGCGAAGAGGACATCAATACGGCCCCGGAGCGCGAGCGCGGAGGAACCCGCCGCGTGCGCCGCGCCCTTGGGCAGGTTCCATTCCACGGCGGCGGCGGGCCACCCGTCGAGCGCGGCCAGTTGCGCCCCGAATTGGAGCGCGAGCCACTCGGCCTGGGCCAGGCGGGCGCGCCACCACTGCGGTTCCTCCCGGCCCGCCGCGCGGAAGGCGGGGACGATCTCCGCGCGCGTGGCGGCCGCCAGCCGCCGGATGTGGCGCGTGATCTCTTCGCCCCGCCGCCTTGTCTCAAACCGGCCCAGGACCGGACACAGCGCGGCGGCCAGCCACCGGTGCACCCAATTCCCGCGCGTCAGCGGCCACAAATCGAGGTCGCGCAGGTCATCGGGCGGCGCGACGGAAAGAAAGGTTTCCATCCAGACGCGCGCGGGATCGCGAATGGCGGTCTCCCACTTCTTGCATGTGAGCTGCGCCGGTTTTGGCGGGGGCGCCCGTTCAAACGCGCACTCGAATGAGCCGAAGGGAGCGGGCGCGCGGCGCGCGCGAAAGGCCTGGCCGGTCCGCTCGATCGGGACCGGTTGCCGCGGGCCGGCGATGTGCGGCGCCGCCGGCCACGCGGCGAGCCACCCGGACGTGAGCGCCTGGATCTCGCGCATTAGCTCCCCGGTGAGCGGCGCGCCCGTCGCGGTGAAAAAGGCGTGCGACAGGAAATCGCTCGCCGGCAGCAGGCGCCCGCTGTCGCCGTCGGCCTCGAGCGAGGCGGTCAGCGCGAGGCCGGAGGTGACGCCCTCCACGAGGTTGAAGAACTGGCGACGCTGCAATTCGCGCTGTTCGCTGGCGCCCAGCATCAGGGAACGGCCCGGTTGCAAGGTCCAGTGGCCTTCGCCCTGGCGGCCCTGGCGGAGCGCGGCTTTGTTCAGCATCCCGACGCGGTCGTCCGTCAGGAATCCATCCGCCTCGGCGGGCGGCGGCCAGTGGCCCTCGTTGAGCCCGGCCAGCACGAGATGCGACCAGTCGAGTCCTTCCGCCTGCGCGTAGGGCAGCAGGTGGATCAACGCAAAGGGATTGGCCGCGTGGGGCGCGCGAACGGGCGCCGCGACCGGGGCCGCGCTGTCCAGCCAGTCGAGCCACTGCCCCAGGGACGCTTCGCGCCCGCCGAACGGCGCCACGGTTCTCCACTGCGAATCCAGCGCCGTCAGCAGGTCGCTCCAACCGAGCGCGGTCCATCGGGCGCAGGTCTGTTCGAAATGGAGCGCCAGGGTATTCCGCGCGGGCAGGGGACGGAACAACTCGATGAAACGCGCGGCGTCCAGGGCTTCCGGGGCGCCCATGTCCTTGAGGCGCGCCCCCAACACCGCCAGGTCGTCCACCAGGACATCGCCCGCGGCGCGCTTCAGCGTGTCGAACAGTCCTTCGGGGACGGCCGGCCCGAGGGGGTGAGGTTGATCGAGCAGGCGGTGGAGGCCGGCGAGGGTGGGGGTGCGTTGCAAGGCGCTCCAGGCGGCCCATCGCGCGAGGGCGGGGTCCGGCGGGGGCAGGAATCCGAATGCGTCGTAATGCGGGACGCCCCGCGCCAGCAGCCGGGCGGACACCTCGCGCGCGAGCGGACCGCGGCCGGGGAACAGGGCGGCAATGCGCGTGGCCGCCGGCTCGGCCGCAAAAAGGATCAATTGCGCGGCCACGGCCTCGGCCTGCTCCTGCAGGGTACGGCCGATGCGGACCGCGGGCCGGGGGGCGGGCTGCTCCGCGGCGTGTTCCGCGCCGAATTCCATCCGTTGCGCGAGCGGTGCGAACGGCGTCCCGCTGACATCGGTGGATCCCGTTTCGGAACCGCCGAACTGTTCCTCCCATGTCCCGATCCACGCCTGGTCCAGCCATTCCGCCTTCGATCGCGGCGCGGTGAGCAGCACCAGGGCCTCGCGGGAGCACCGGACGGCCGCCTGCAACAGGGGCCAGCTTTCGAAATGCGCCCCATCGAATCCCGCGACCAGCAGATGGGCGATGAGGCCTTCCGGCGGCCGTTCGGCCAGCCGCCAGTCCAGTTGTTGTTTCGTCACCCAGCCGGCGTCCGACAGGTCTTTCTCCAGTTGGCCGGCGAGCCGTTCGACGGGGGGGTATTCCAGCGCGCCGGCGGCGAGGCCGGCGGCCTGGACGCGGTCGAGCGCGCGAAGGACGCGCGCGGGTTCGCGCGGGGCGCGCTCGATGGATTCGGCCGCTAGGGCCAGCAGGAGGTGCGCGTGTTCGCGGACGACGAGTTCCGGCGGCTGCGCGAGCGCGCGACGCAGGAAGTCGCGCGCATCGCCGGGCGACCAGAAATACACCGCCCCCAGATTGGTTCCCTCGGCGAGCAGGCGCGCCTTCAGCGCGTGCGCCATGGGGCGGCCGCCGGTGAGGACCACCCAGGGCGCCGGGCCCGCCAGGGCCTCGCGCGAGGCCCGCGCGAACCACTCGCGCGCCGCCGCCCAGAGAAATCCAAACCCCGCGCCCTGGATGAGCTGGACCCGTTGCGGCATGGGCCGATTGTTAACAGGTCGGGCCGGCGCCTGCCACCTCCATTTGTCCGCGGGCGTGGCCGGCGCTGAATTCCGGGCCACCCCGCGGCCGCCCCATCCGATTCGTGCGCGCGCCGATCGGGTGGTATAGTGGCCGCATGCGCGAGTGGCCGGTCATCCTGTTCGACGGGTCGTGCAACCTCTGCAACGGGTCGGTCTCGTTCATTCTGCGCCGCGAGCGCGCGCCGTGGTGCCGTTTCGCGTCGCTCCAATCGGAGGCCGGGCAGGCCCTGGTGCGGCAGGCGGGCGGGACGCCCGGCAGCCTCGACACCGTCTATGTCTGGGAAGCGGGCCGCCTGTTGGGGCGGAGCGATGCCGCGCGGGCGATCTGCCTGCGCCTGCGCTGGCCATGGCGGGCCCTTGCGTGGCTGGGGTTGTTTCCGAGGGCGTTGCTCGATCGCGCCTATGATTATGTCGCGCGCAACCGGTATCGCTGGTTCGGGCGCGCCGCGCGGTGCGCGCGGATCGAGCCCCGGCATGCGGATCGTTTTCTCGGGTAGCACCCCGAAAATTGTATTGCGGACGGACCGCCACTCGGAAAAACTCCGTCCCTGCTGTTCCTGGGTGGGATCAGGCGGGAGGGGCGCCCGCCGGTAAACCGATTTGATGGGATGTAACGAATGGCTACACAAGCGAAAACACCACCCGTGATGAATGGGAAGGTTTCCCCGAAGTCCATCCGCGACCGGATGCTCTATCACCTGACGTACACGCGTTGCAAAGACTGGCGCAGCGCAACGGATTACGACAAGGAGGTGTCCTTCGCCTACGCGATCCGCGAGCTGGCGATGGACCGGATGATCGCGACGCAGCGCGCGTATGTGGACAACGACGTCAAGCGCGTCTACTACCTCTCGATGGAGTTCCTGCTGGGCCGCCTGCTGGAGAACAACATCGCGGCGCTCGGCGTGACCGAATCGGCCCGCAAGGCGCTGAAGGAGATGGACATTGATTTCGACACGCTGGTTTCGCAGGAGGTGGACGCGGGTCTCGGCAACGGCGGATTGGGCCGCCTGGCGGCCTGCTTCCTCGACTCCCTCGCGTCCATGGAGTACCCCGGCTACGGGTACGGGCTCCGCTACGAGCACGGCCTGTTCCGCCAGGAGTTCGAAAACGGGTGGCAGAAGGAGCGGCCCGACGACTGGCTGAAATTCGGCAACCCGTGGGAAATGGTGCGGCCGGAGTATACGGTGCCCGTCCTGGTCTATGGCCGGATCGAGCACGTGCCGACCGTCGGCGGGGGCAAGAAGCCGGTCTGGGTGGACTGGCAGATGCTCGAGGGCGTCCCGTACGACATCCCGGTGATCGGGTTCGGCGTGAACACGGTCAATGTGCTGCGCCTGTGGAGCTCGCGCGCGACCGAGAGTTTCCGGCTCGATGTCTTCAACCAGGGCGAATACGTCAAGGCCGTCGAGGAGAAGAACTGGGCCGAGACGATCACGAAGGTGCTGTACCCCTCCGACGCGACGCACGCCGGCAAGGAGCTGCGGCTGATCCAGGAGTACTTCCTGGTCACCTGCACGATCCGCGACATCATCCGCCGGTACCGGAAGAACCACACGAACTGGACCCCTTTTGCCGAGAAGAACGCGATCCAGCTCAACGATACGCACCCCGCGCTGGCCGTCGCGGAGCTGATGCGCTACTTCGTGGATGAAACCGACCTGCCCTGGGACAAGGCGTGGGACCTCACGGTCAGGTCCACGGGCTACACGAACCACACGCTGCTCCCCGAGGCCCTCGAAAAATGGCCCGTGCAGTTGATGGAGCGCGTGCTGCCGCGGCACCTGCAGATCATCTACGAGATCAACGCCCGCTTTCTCCAGCAGGTCCAGCTCCGCTGGCCGGACGACCCGGAGCGGGTCCGGCGGATGTCGCTGATCGAGGAGGGCGAGCACCGCCAGGTGCGGATGGCGAACCTGGCGATCGTGGGCAGTCACTCGATCAACGGCGTGTCGGCGCTGCACAGCGAGCTGCTCAAGGAATTCACCGTGGCCGATTTCGCCGGATTCTGGCCGGACCGTTTCAACAACAAGACCAACGGCATCACGCACCGGCGCTGGCTCCTCGTGTGCAACCCCGGCCTGTCCGACCTCATCACCAGCCGCATCGGCGCCGGATGGATCCGCGAATTCGACCAGCTCGGAAAGCTGGAGCCGTTCGCCGACGACAAGGGCTTCCGCGCCGAATTCCTGGCGGTCAAACGCCGGAACAAGGAGCGGCTCGCCGGCGTGGTGCAGGACCTGGTGGGCGAGTGGATAGACCCCGGCTCCCTCTACGACGTGCAGATCAAGCGCCTGCACGAATACAAGCGGCAACTGCTCAACGCGATGCACATCATCGCGCTGTACCACCGCATCAAGGACGACCCGAACATTGACATCACGCCGCGCACGTTCATCTTCGGCGCGAAGGCCGCGCCGAGCTATTACCTGGCGAAGTCCATCATCAAACTGTGCAATTCGCTGGGCCGCGCGATCAACAACGACCCCAATGTCGCCGACCGCCTGAAGGTCGTGTTCCTGCCGGACTACAGCGTCTCCCTCGCGGAGATCATCATCCCCGCGGCGGACTTGTCCGAGCAGATCTCGACGGCCGGCAAGGAGGCGTCGGGCACCGGCAACATGAAGCTCTCGCTCAACGGCGCGCTGACGATCGGCACGCTCGACGGCGCGAATGTCGAAATCGCCGAGGAGGTCGGCGATGAAAACATCTTCATCTTCGGGCACAAAACCCACGAGCTGGCCGGGCTGCGCGGGCGCTACAACCCGTGGGATTTCTACCACCGCGACCCGGCCCTCCGCCGCGTGGTGGACGCCATCCGCGACAACGAGTTCGTGCCGGAGGAGGGGCCGATCTTCCTCGACATCTACCGGGCGCTGATGGAGCACGGCGACGAATACTTCCATCTCGCGGATTTCCAGCCCTATGTGGACTGCCAGGCGAAGGTCTCGCGCCTCTTCAATGACCAGCAGGAGTGGGCGCGCCGGGCGATCCTGAACGTGGCGCGCATGAGCAAGTTCTCGAGCGACCGGACCATCCGCGAGTATGCGGACGACATCTGGGGCCTGGCCCCGTGCCCGATCCAGTCGCTCCCGGGCAGCGCCCACGAACACTTCGGGCCGGACGCGGATTGACGGCCGATGGAACGGTTCTACCGCAGCACGGCCTACGTCTGGTTCGACACCGAGTATTCCACGCTCGACCTGGAGTCGGCCGCGCTCCTGCAGGTGGCGGCCGTTGTCACGGACGCGGACCTGCGGCGCCTGTTTCCGCCCGAGCAGGACATCCGCCTCCATGTGCGCCTGCCGGCCGGCGCGAACGTGAGCCCGTGGATTGCGGACAACATGCCCGAGTTGCTCCGCCTCTGCCGGTCGGAGATGGCGCTGGATGTTTCGGACGTGGATGCGCGCCTGGCCGACCTCGTGGCACGCGTCAATGTGCCCGGCGGCGAGGACAAGCGGCGGCCGGTGCTGGCGGGGAACAGCATCCACGCCGACTGGCGCCTTGCGCAGCGCTATCTCCCGCGCTTCACGCGGCTGCTGCACTACCGCCATCTCGACGTGACCGCGCTCAAGCTGCAGTGGCAGGATTGGCGGCAGGGCCCCGAGTTCGACAAGGACAACATCGAGGAACTCCGCGCGCATCTGCCCGGCCCCAAGGAATTGCTCGACGGGCGCCGTCACGACGCCTACTTCGACGTCCTCGCCTCCATCGCCGAGCTCAACTACTACCGCCACCAGTTCCTCGCGAAGTAAGCGGGGCATTCGGGGTGGAACTCCGCCGGAATGGCACTACAGTACCCGCATGCTGTCCGCCCCGCTTCAGATCGGTTCGCTGTTGGCGCCGAACCGCGCGTTCCTGGCGCCGCTCGCCGGGGTCAGCGATGTGCCGTTCCGGCGGATCTGCCGGGAACACGGGGCGGGGCTGGCCTATGTGGAAATGCTCTCGTCGGTCGCGTTGCTGATCCGGAACCGGCGCACGGTCGAGATGACGGCGCGCCATCCGTCGGAACGCGTGCTGGGGGTCCAGGTGACCGGCCCCGATCCGGACCGGGTCCACGCCGCGGTCCGCATGCTCGACGCGGCGGGGTTCGACACGATAGACCTCAACATGGGTTGCCCGGTGCGCAAGATCGTGGGCTCCGGCCTCGGGGCCGCGCTGCTCAAGGACACGGCGCACCTGGAGCGGATCGTCGCCGCGGCCCGCGCCGCGACCGCGCGCCCGCTCTCCGTCAAGATCCGGCTCGGTTTCACGGGCGACACCCTCAATGTCGAGGCCAACGCGGCGGCGATCGCGCGCGCCGGCGCGGACATGATCACGATCCACGGGCGCACGCGGGAAGACACCTACGCCGTGCGCGTGAGCCTGCCCGGCATCGCCCGCGGCATCGCCGCGGCGCGCGCGGTGAACCCGCGGATCCTGACCGTCGGCAACGGCGACCTCATGGCCGCCGCGGACGCCGGGCGCATGGCCGCGCAGACCGGCTGCGACGGCGTCATGGTCAGCCGCGGAGCGCTGGGCAATCCGTGGATTTTTCGCGCGCTGGCCGGCTGCGGTTCGGAGGATCCCACCGTGGCCGAGTGGGAGGAAACCGTGCTGCGCCATCTGGACTATCATGCGGCGCATTATGGCGACACGGAGCTCGCCGCGCGCCTCGTCCGCAAACACCTGCTCTGGTACGCCTCGGGCTTTCCGCATGTCCACACGCTGCGGCTGCAATGCAACCAGGTCGCCGGCCTCGCGCAGGCGCGCCGGCTCGTGTCGGAATTCGCGCGCGGGCTCCCGTCCGGCCTGCTGCGCGGCGCGGATGCGAAGAGGGCGGCCGATGCCGCCGCGGATCCGAAGGAGCAGATGGACCGGCAGTTGGACCGCGGGGTGGGCGGGATGTGACGCCATGACCGTGCCCACCAGGCGATTCGGCCGGACGGAGCTGCGGATGCCCGTCTTCTCCTGCGGCGGGATGCGCTACCAGCATTCCTGGAAGGATGAGGAGGCCGACTGCGTCGCGGCCGGGAGCCAGGCCAATCTCGAAGCCCTCATTCAACGCGCCCTCGAGGCGGGCATCAACCACTTCGAGACCGCGCGGGGGTACGGCACGTCGGAGGCGCAACTGGGACGCGTCCTGCCCGCCATCCCGCGCGACCGGTTGATCGTGCAGACCAAGATCGGACCCCGGCCGACGGGCGACGAATTCCGCCGGGCCTTTGACGTCTCGCTCGGAAACCTGCGCCTTGCGCGTGTGGACCTCCTCGCGGTGCACGGCATCAACAACGACGACCTGCTTGAACGGGTCCTGGCGCCCGGCGGCACGCTGGATGCCGCCGATCAACTCCGGCGCGAGGGCCGGTGCCGCTTCGTGGGATTTTCCACGCACGGACCCGCCGCCGCCACGGCGCGCGCCATCGAGACCGGCCGGTTCGACTACGTCAATCTGCACTGGTATTTCGTGAACGAGAGCAACGACCCCGCCCTTGCGGCGGCGGCGCGGCAGGACATGGGCGTGTTCATCATCAGCCCGAACGACAAGGGCGGCAAGCTGTACGATCCGCCCGACAAGCTGCGCCGCCTGTGCGATCCGCTGACGCCGATGCAGTTCAACGACCTCTATTGCCTGCGCCGTCCCGAGGTGCACACGTTGAGCGTCGGCGCGAGCCGCCCGTCGGATTTCGACGAACACCTGGCGGCCCTCGCGCGCTACAACGAGCGCGAATCGCTCGGCGCCGCGATCGCGGCGCGCATCCGCGCGGAAATGGAGCGCGCGCTCGGGACCGACTGGTGCCGGCGCTGGCGGGAAGGCGTGCCGCCGTGGAGCGAGATCCCGGGCCATGTGAACGTCCACGAAATCCTCCGCCTGTGGAACCTCGCGACGGCCCTGGACATGGAGGCCTATGCGATAATGCGCTACAACCTGCTCGGGCAGGGGGGGCACTGGTTTCCCGGAAATAACGCCGCGGACATGGACCGGCTCGACCTCGCGGCCGCGCTCACGCGAAGCCCGTTCGCCGACCGCATCCCCGGCATCCTGCGCGACGCCCATCGCCGTTTCGTATCGGCCCCGATGACACGCCTCAGTTCCTAGGGGCCCCCGGCATTGACTGGCCCCGCGATGTCGGAATAGCCTCCCGCTCCACAACACGAATGCCTCCCGCGCAATGGAGGCGAACCACAGAACGCAAAGGACGCGCAACCGAAGCGATGAAAACTACAATGGATGTGGCGGTGCTGGGGCTGGGCGGGATGGGCGAGACCCACGTGAAGGCCATGCGGGCCTCGCCGTATGTCGGAACGATTTACGGCTACGAACCGGATCCGGCGCGCGCCGCCACGCGCGGGCGCGAACTCGGCGTAAAGGCCACCCACGACCTGGAGGCCCTCCTGCGCAATCCCTCGATCAAACTCGTCAGCATCGCGGCGATCAACGCCGTCCATGCCGAACAGACCATCGCGGCGCTGCGCGCGGGCAAGGCGGTCCTGTGCGAGAAACCGATGGCGGAAGATCTGGCCGGCGCCCGCGCGATGGTCGAGGCGGCCCGCGAGACCGGCGGTTTCCTGCAGATCGGATTCGAGCTGCGCTACTCGCGGTTGTACACGCTGGCGAAGGCCTGGATTGACCAGGGGCTGATCGGCGCCGTGGTGAACAGCCACTGCCGCTATTACTGCAGCGAGTTCCACCTCAAGAACACCTGGCGCAGCAACAGCCACGGCACGCTGATCGGCGAGAAGCTCTCGCACTACCTGGATCTCCAACGCTGGTTCACCAACAGCGAGGTGGAGGAGGTGTACTCGATGCACGCCCCCAACGTCGTGCCATACTTCAGGCATCCCGACAACCACCAGATCAATATGCGCTTCCGGAACGGCGCCATCGCGAACCTGAATTTCAGCATGTTCATCGCCGAGTCCTACC
The DNA here is from genome assembly GCA_964388845.1 of uncultured Verrucomicrobiota bacterium. GTDB lineage: Bacteria > Verrucomicrobiota > Kiritimatiellia > CAIVKH01 > CAIVKH01 > JAMLJG01. The sequence continues at coordinate 26,019 of CAYMCD010000019.1, read as the reverse complement.
GACGAGACCCGCTGTTGGAGATGCTGGAACAACAGGCGGACGACGGCCACTGCCTGCAGTATCACATCTTCGGCGCCCAGGGCGCCATCGAGACCGATGTCTTTCGCCGCCGCATCCGCCGCTGGGCGTTCAGCGACGGTCCCGAAGGTCTGCTCAGCAAGCTCGTGGAGACGGTGACTTTCACGCCGGCCGAAGACAATGAATGGTTTCACTACACGCACGGCCAGAACGTGCGCGTCGCCGAACTCGTGGCCAGGGGCCTGCCGCCGGAAACGACGGCCGCCGACTCCTACGCCACCATGCAGGTCGGGTTCGCGGCGGAGCTTTCCGAGCGTGAGCGCCGCGTGGTCAACCTCCGTGAACTGACCTGAAGACCTGAAGGGGACCAAGACCTGAAGGGGTCAGTCCTTTATCCTTGACTCTCTGGCGTGAATTCTTAATGTGGGCGCATGCCGAGGGCAATGCGGGTTGAATATGAAGGGGCGTGCTATCACGTCTTTTGCCGGGGCGATCGGCGGGAGGCGATCGTTCGGACTGACGCCGACCGACAGCTCTTCTTATCTACTCTTGAGGAAACCTGTTCGAAGACGGGCTGGCGTGTGCATGCCTATGTGCTGATGCCGAATCATTACCACCTGCTGCTGGAGACGCCTGAGGCGAATCTTGTAGCGGGCATGCGATGGTTCCAGAGCACTTATACGGCACGGTTCAATCGCAGGCATGGGTTGGTGGGGCATCTGTTTCAGGGTCGGTACAAGTCGCTGCTGGTGGAGGCGGCCGGGGGGGACTATCTGGCGACGGTGAGCACGTATATTCACATGAACCCGGTTCGGGCGCGGCTGGTGGGGTCGGAAGACGCAGCCGGCTATGCGTGGAGCAGCGTGCGCGGGTATCTGCGACCGCGCGAGCGCCCTGCCTGGCTGGTGGCGGAGCGGGTATTGGGCACGCATGGCTTGGAAGACACCCCCGCGGGGCGGCGGCGATATGTCGCGTATCTAGTGGGCCGCGGGCCCGAAGAGCGGCGCAAGGGGGGCGGGGCTGAGAAGGCGTATGACGCCATTCGACGCGGATGGTGTTTTGGTGGAGAAGCGTTCCGCGGGCGGATTGTGAAGGCGGTGGCGGGCAAGGGCGTGCGTGCGCGGGGTTCGTACAGTGGCGGGGCGATCACGGCGCACGATGCGGATCAAGCCGAAGCGTTGATCGAGGATGAAGTGAGGCGGATGGGATTGACGATAGAGGAGATGCAGCGACTGAGTTGGCGCGATCCGCGCAAGAAGCGGTTGGCTCAACGGGTGCGGGGCCAGACGGTGGTGACCAACGCGTGGGTTGCGGAACGACTCGGCGGCGGACACGACTCAACCGTAAGTCGGGCGGTCCATGATCAAAGATAAAGGACTGACCCCTTTTCCCCCTTTTTCTTTTCTGGCGATGGGGTGCGCCCTGGCGCTCGGGCTGCTTGCCGTTGTCGAATCGTGGGGATTCCGGGTGCCGTATCTGTTCGCGGACGACTGGGTTGTGGCCCGCACCATCACGGGCGGAGGCCTTCGCGACGCGATCCTGGCGGGGCACAACGGCGTCCCGAGCTACGTGCAGAATGCCCTGTGGTGGATTGATTACAACTGGTTCGATTACCGGCTCGTTCTTCCGCACCTGGCGGAGCTCGTCTTCTGGCTGGCCGGAACGGCCTTCCTCCTGAAGAGCTTCGGCGCGGCCGGGCTGTCCCGGCCCGCGTCGCGCGGATTGGCGGCCTTCTTCGTCCTGCTCTGGTTCTCGTGGCCGAACAGGGCCCAATTCTTCCACTATCGTTTCCGCGGCGTCGAGGCCACCGGCGTGATCATGCTTCTCGCGGCCGCGATCTGGTTGGTGCTCGCGTATCGCCGCCGCACCCGGGACGCGTCGCGACGGAACGCCGTTTTCCTTCTCGCCGGGAGCCTCGCCGTGGCATGGGCGGCCATTTTCATGGCGGGCGGATTTGGCGTCCTGCCCGTCGTGGCCATCGCGGTCCTGTTGAACCGGCCCGCCCCGCGCGAGCGCTATGGCGCGATCGTCGTTCTCGCCTTGTTCCTGGTGTTCTTCCACGCCGTGCATTACCAGCCGCCGCAACTTGATGCCGCGCGCTCGGCGCCGTGGACCGATTATTTCCTCGGCTTTTCCGCGTTTGTCGCCCAGGTGCCCTATATGATGGTGGAGCCGCTGCTCGGCGCCCTGCCGGCCCGCATCCTCTCCCTCGGCATCGGACTCCTCGTTGTCACCCGAATGGCGGGGCTCGCGTGGGCCACATGGCGCGGCCGGGCCGACGATCGGGAAACGGTCGCGATGATCCTGCTGGGATTCGTCTGCCTGGTCGCGCTGGGCGCCATCTGGGTCCGCGTGAGCGAGCACGGATGGGCTTACGCCTTGTCCGACCGCTACAGTTCGTACTCGGTCCTGGTCCTGATCGCCTTGGCGCTGACGGACGGCCTGCCGGCCCGTGGCCGTGGCCTGCCGCGTCCCATCGGTTTCGGATGCCTGCTGCTGGTCGGCCTCCTCGCGGCCGGCCATGCGGCGCACGGCATCCGGGCGGCGCCCCGCTTGCGCCCGCTGATGGAAACGTACATGATCCCGTACACCTTCGAGCCGCCCTTCCTTCCGCCGGGATTCCTGTCCACCGCGCGCCGGGATGCGGCGGCCCGCGACATCCGGCCCGCCCTGCTCGGCGGCGGAAAATCGGTGTTCGGTTCGGAATCCTATGCGCAGTTCGACCGCCTGCGCTCCACCCCTCTGGACCCGCCCCCGGTCGCGTCGCCCGGCATTGAGGTCGGCCTGACCCATCAGTACGGGCCGCGCGACCGCCCGCACGCCGCGATCGCGGTGGCGGGGTGGCCGGCCTCTATTCCCCGCGCGCCGCTCACGGTCGTTTTTGTGGATGACCATGGCCGCGCCCTTGGCTGGGCGATCCCGGAAGATCGCGCGCCCCTGTTGCATCGTCTGCTGCGGCCCGGATCCACGCGCCCGGTCCGCGCCAACGGCTTCGCCCTCCTGCCGGGCGTGCCGGGCCGGTTGACGGCGGTGCTCCTGGACCGCGCCGGCGAAATCCTCGGCTGCAGCGCTGCGATCGAGTACTAGAACTGACGCGCGCCGCTCAAGGGCGACGCCCCGCGGCCGGCTCGGCATGTACGGTGCGCCCGTCTTGCGGTATATTCGGCGGACGTGCCGGAGCTTCCTTGATACGCCGCCTCACAGGACTGTTGTTGTGTATTGCCTCATCCCTGGCGGATGCGGCGCCCCAGACCAATGGGCCGGCGCAGGCCTGGGAGATCCGGACCAACGCCACCGGGCACCGCAGTCTGTTCGTCAACCTCGCGACCAACGGCATCGCCGAGATCATTCCCTTCGCGCCGGACGTGGTGCGCGTCCGGTTCTATTTTCTCGGCACAACCAACTTTTTTGAGCGCGAGGAAATCGCCATCGCGCGCCCATTGACGAACTGGCCGGCCTTCAGCGCGACCTTCACAAACGCGAGTCCGACGAATTTCCTGATCGCGACCGACCAACTCCAGGTCGAGGTCGTCTTCAGCAACCGGTTCCAGGTGCATTTCAAGGATGGCCTGGGCCGGGATCTCCTGCGCGACCGCCGGCTCGAATGGGACAGCGATTATTTCATGATCAACGACACCTCGGCCTACGACCAGGTCGCCTGGCCGGCCGGCCTCTCCTCCGGCGTGTCGAACCGCCCGTCGGGCTTCAAGGTTCGCGCCGTCAAGGAAATGCCGTCGAACGAGGCCTATTTCGGCCTCGGCGACGAGGCCGGCCCGCTCAACCGGCGCGGGCGCGTCTTCCAGTTCTGGACCCAGGACTCCTATGGATTCGAGGAATTCCGCGCGCCCAAGTACACCGCGCTCCCGTTCTGGTACGGCGTCCAGGGCCCGTCAACCGGCCGCTCCGCCTTCGCGTACGGGGTCTTCTTCCACAATCCCGCCCGCCCCGTCGTGGACCTGTCCGGCACGAACGGATCCTATTCCTTCGAGGCGGGCGACGACCAGGTGGACTATTTTTTCTTCGGCGGCGGCGCGAGCAATACGATGGCGGGCGTGATAGACCGGTTCTCGGAGCTGACCGGCCGTCCGGCGCTGTTGCCGAAATGGGGCCACGGTTTCCACCAGTCGCGCCACAGCTACCTGACCGCCGGCGAGGTGACGAATCTGATCGCCACGTTTCGCGCGTCGGATATCCCGTGCGACGCGGTCTATCTCGACATCGGGCACCAGAACAACCCGGGCCAGCCGCACCAGCTCACCTTCAGTTCCGCCTACAGCAACGCGCCCGACCTCGTGGCCTATGCCACCAACCGGGGCGTGCGGCTTGTGCCGATCGTCGAACCGCTCCTGACCACCAACGACCCGCTGTATCCGCACGCCGCCGGCAACCTGTATTTCATCAAGGACAACGGATTGGCCAACTACACCGGCACGAATTTCCTCGGGTCCGTTTCCTGGCTCGATTTCAGCATCGTGCCGACGCGCGACTGGTGGCGCGGGCAGCTCACCAATTACCTCGCGACCAACGGATTCGAGGCCCTCTGGAACGACCTCAACGAGCCGAACGAAAACGCCATGCCCCTGGACACCCTCTGGTACCTCGGCGGGCGCTACGGCGAAACCAACACCACCGACACGCGCAAATGGACCGCCGTCAATCGCAACACCTACAGCCTGTGGCAGGCCTCGGTGACGCACGAAGCGCTCCGCCAGCAGTGGCCGGCGCTGCGGCCCTTCGTCCTGAGCCGTTCCGCATGGCCGGGCATCCAGGCGTACGCGGTCGGGTGGAGCGGGGACAACGTTTCCAGCTTCGACCACCTGCGGTTCAACACCCGGCTGGCGCTCAGTGTGATGATTTCCGGCCAGGCCCTGTTCGGCAACGATATCGGGGGCTTCATCGGGGATTCGACCGGCGAGTTGCTGGTCCGCTGGCAGCAGGCCGGGGTGCTGGCGCCGTTCTATCGAAATCACACCGATTTCGGCACCGCGTCGCAGGAGCCGTGGGCGTTCGGCGATACGGCGACGCTCGCCAATCGCCATTGGATCCGGTTCCGCTACCGCCTGATGCCGTACCTCTACAGCCTCGCGTGGGAATCCTCGACCAACGGCATTCCGATGAACACGCCGGCTTTTTTCCATTTTCCGGACGACACGAACACCTGGTCGCAAAACGACTATGACATGATGGCCGGCTCCCATGTGCTCGCCGCGCCGGTCGTGGCGGAGGGGACCAACGCGCGCGCGGTCTACCTGCCGGCCGGCTCCGAATGGCACCATTGGGATACCGGTTGGCGCTACGCGGGCGGGCAGACGGTGTCCGTGCCCGCCTCGCTCGCCCGGATGCCGGTCTTCTCCCGAGCCGGCGCGATCGTGCCGGTGGGCCCGGCGATGTCGCATGTTTATGAATTCGCGCCGCCCTGGCTCGACCTGTGCGTGTGGCCCGGCGCGTCGAATCGCTTCGTCCTGCACGAGGACGACGGGCGGACCACGAACTACCAGGCCGGCGTCTTCGCGCGGACGCCCATCTCGGTCATCGGGACCGCCACGGCGTTGACGGTCTCCGTGGCGGCGCGCACGGGCAGCTACGATCCGGGCGCGCGGGATTTCTATATTGTCGCCCATGCGATGTCGAACGTCACCGCGGTGACGGCCGACGGCCTGCCGCTCGACCGGCTCGCGAACCGCGACGAGTTGAGCAACTCCGCGGGCGAGGGCTGGGCCTACGACACCGTCTCGCGCCGCGCCTGGGCCCGGATCGCCGGCACGGGCGGCCCGCGCGAGCTGCTGTTCAGCGCGGATCACGTCTTTCCCACCGGCGCGGTCTTCGCGTCGGCCTACACCAGCATGGCCGTGGCCGGCACGTTCACGCTCTGGGACGAGGCGGCGCTGAACATGCGGCTCGTGGCCTCGTCGCAGTGGGCCTTCGTCACCGCGCTGCCCGCGTCTTCGAACCTGCTCTTCAAGTTCGTCGCGAACAACGCCTGGTCCTCCGCGAACTGGGGCGAAACAAACCAGCCGTCGTTCGCCGTCCCCCTCGCCGCCACGGCGGAGCCCGGGACCGTGGACGACGACATCCTCCTGACCAACGTCCCCGCCGGCCTCTATACCTTCCGCTTCAATGACGCGACGCTCGCGTACGGCGTGGACCCCGCGGACGCGGTGGACAGCGACGGCGACGGCATGGACGACGCGTGGGAACACACCTTCGGCCTGGCCCCGCTCGTCGCGGGCGACCGCGACCTGGACCTCGACGGCGACTCGCTCTCCAATCTCGACGAATACATCGCCGGGACGCGTCCGGTGGACATGGCCGCCTATTTCGCCGTCACCGCGCACGCGCGCAGCGCGACGAACGGGAACGAGGTGAGCTGGCCGGCCGTGACGGGCCGGCGCTATCAGGTGTTTTTCAGCACGAACCTGCTGGCCGATCCCGCGTTCGCCGCGCTGCCGCCGTTCAGCAACCTGACAGGAAGCGGGACGCTGACGATCACCGACACCAACGGCGCGGCCGCGCGCGCGTACCGCGTCGGCGCGGAGCTGGCGCCGTGACGAATGATCCCCGTTCGCTGCGGCATCCGGATTCCGTCATTCGCCCTTTCCCGCGCCGATAATCTTATTGGCTGGCCGCGCGCGGGTCTGCTAGGTTGCGCCGTCTTCCAGGAGAGTTGATCCATGCAGCTGTCCCGCATCCTGCTTATCCACGGCGCCGCGCTGGCGCTGGCCTTTTCCGCGGCGGCCCAGGCGCCCTTCGAGCGCCCGGCGCGCGCGGGCGACGCCGCGGTCCGGCCGGGGGCCTCAGACATTGATATCACGGCGGACAGCCTCGAGTATCTGTCGGACCGGAAACTGATTGTGGGCTCCGGCAACGTGGAGGTGCGCGACGGCGGCGACCTGCTGCGGGCGGACTACGTGACGGTGCAGCAGGAGACCCGCGACATCCATGCCCGCGGCAATGTGATCCTCCGCCGCGGCGGCGACCTGTGGCAGGGCGAGGAACTCACGTACAACCTGAGAACCCGGGTCGGCGATTTCGGGACGTTCAACGCCTATGTCGAGCCCTTCTATGTGCAGGCCGAGGACTCGAAGCGGGTGGGCGCCAACGAATACCTGCTGCGCGGCCTCACGCTGAGCACCTGCGAGGGCGCGGCGCCCGACTTCTCGCTGCGCGCGCGCGAGGCGCGGCTGGTGGACGGGACCAAGGTCCGCGCAAAGGGCGTGACCGTGAATTTCGGAGGCGTGCCGGTGCTCTGGCTGCCGCGCATGAACCGGGACCTCGCCGGCGGCGCGACCTACTGGCAGTTCGTGCCGGGCTACAGTTCGCGGAACGGCGTGTTCCTCCGCTCGGCCTACAACTACCGCATGTCGCCGGAATGGAAGGGCACCACGCATCTCGACGTCTTTGCCGAGAAGGGCGTGGGACTCGGGCAAAGCCTCGAGTGGCAGTCGCGCACCAATCCGCTCCCGTACGCGGGCTCGATCCAGGGCTACTTCATTGACGACCAGGAGCCGTTCCGGAACGAGACCGAGCGCGCGCGCGAGGAAGACCTGGTGGACAACCAGCGCTACCGGATCCGGCTGGCCCACAACCAGTCCTTCACCCCGCGCGATTACCTCATTTCGCAACTCAACTATGTGAGCGACCCCGAGTTCCTCAAGGATTTCTTCCGGCCCGAGCACATCAACGGCGTCCAGCCTGAAAATCGCGCGACGCTGACGCATGTCGGCGACAATTTCGTCGCGGCGCTCCAGCTCAACGCGCGGCTGAACGACTTCTATGAAAACGTGAACCGCCTGCCGGAATTCACCCTGAAGGCGAACCGGCAGCCCCTCGGCGACAGCGGGTTGTATTACGAGAGCGAGAACAGCGCCTCCTTCCTCGAACGCGTCTATCCCGAGGGGTCCGACTCGGAGGACTACGACGCGTTCCGCATTGATTCCCGCCACACCGTGCACTATCCCACGCGCCATTTCGGCTTCCTCAATTTCACGCCGCGCGCGGGGTACCGCGGCACGTACTATTCCGATACGGTCGAGCAGAACACCGTGACGAACCAGGTCGTGACCACCGACACCAACGGCGCGGTGCGGGTCGAAGACGAGGTGGTCACCACGCGGCGCGCGACCGGCGCCGACCTCCGCAGCCTGTTCGAGCTGGGCTTCGAGACCTCCTTCAAGGCCTTCCGCACGTGGGATGACGTGGTCGTGCTGGGGGACGGCGACGGCCTGCGCCACGTCGTCGAACCGTTCCTTCGGCACACCTACGTGCCGGAGCCCGACCTGTTGCCGGAGAACCTGCCCCAGTTCGACCGCGTGGATAGCCTGGATGAGCAGCACACGATCCGCCTCGGCCTGCGCAACAAGTGGCAGACGCGGCGCGATGGGCTGCCGGTTGATTTCGTGAACGTCCTGATCTTCAGCGACTACCTCATCGAGAAAGAAGAGGAGGAGGAAGACTTCAGCGATCTCTCCTTTGATGTGGAGCTTCGCCTCGCGCGCAACCTCCCGATTGACCTCGACGGCGCCTACGACTTCTACGAGAGCGAATTGTCGCGCTTCAGCGCGCAGGCCGCGTTCCTCGCGAACGATGCCAGCTCGTACAGCCTTGACTACAACTACGAACGCGACAACTTCAACCAGGCCGGCTTCGAGGTCAACCTGTTCCCCAACGCCCGGTGGTCGTTTGTCACCTATGCCCGGTGGGACCTGGAGGGGGAGGGGCTGCAGGAGCATTCCTACTTCCTCCAGCGCCGTTCGAACTGCCTGGGCTACGGGGTGGGCTTCCGCCAGATCGTGAAGGACGAGGAGGAGGAAGAGGACGAAAACATCTTCTGGTTCCAACTCTGGCTGATGGCCTTCCCCGACTCGGTCGTCCAGCTCGGTGGCTGATGTCCGGCGCCGCGCCAGAACCGAGCCGCTTCCTCGTGACCGGGGGCGCGGGGTTCATCGGATCCAACCTCGTCCGGCGGCTGCTCGCGGACGGACACGACGTGCGCGTGTTCGATAATTTCGCCACGGGGCGCCGCGAGAACCTCCTCGGACTGGAGCGCGATATCGAACTGGTCGAGGGCGATCTCCGGTCGGCCGGCGATGTCGAACGCGCCGTGCGCGGCGTGCGCTTCGTCCTGCATCTCGGCGCGCTCGGCTCGGTGGCCCGCTCGGTCGAGGACCCCCTCACGACGCACGAGGTGAACGCGACGGGAACGCTTCGCCTGTTCGCCGCCGCGCGGGACGCGGGGGTCGAGCGCGTGGTGTTTTCCTCCTCGTCGTCGGTGTACGGCAATACGCCGACCCTGCCGAAGCGGGAGGACATGGTTCCGCAGCCGCTCTCCCCGTACGCGCTCTCCAAATTGTCCGGCGAGTACGACGCCCGCATCTTCACGGATTTGTACCGGCTCCCGGTCTTCAGCCTGCGCTACTTCAACGTGTTCGGCCCGCGCCAGAATCCCGCCTCCCAGTACGCGGCCGTGATCCCGCTGTTCGCGGACGCGCTGCGCGGCGGCCGCGCCCCGGTGATCCACGGGGACGGCGGCCAGACCCGCGATTTCACGTTCGTCGAGGATGTGGTTTCGGCCAACCTGTGCTGCTGTACGGCCCCCGCGGAGCACGCCGGCGCGCCCTACAACGTCGCGTGGGGCGGGCGCGTGTCCATCCTGGACCTCGCGCGGCGCATCGGCGCGTTGCTCGGCGCGCCCATCGAACCGGTGTTCGTCCCGCCGCGCGCGGGCGACGTACGCGATTCACAGGCCGACTCGACCGCCGCGCGCGAAAAACTCGGCTGGCGTCCGGTCGTGCCGTTCGATGAGGGGCTGCGACGGACCGTGGAATGGTTTGCGCAACAGCGATGAACGCGCCATCCCTTCCGGACCTGCTGGCCTGCGCGGAGGAGGCCGTCCGCCGCGCGGGCGCCCATGCGCGGGCCAACCTGCACCGCCGGACGGAGGCCGTCGCGCGCACGGCCCACGATGTGAAGCTCGCGCTCGATCACGAGTGCCAGCGCCTCATCGAATCGGTCATCCAGGCGGCTTTCCCGTCCCACGCCATCCTCGGCGAGGAGGGCGATCGGGCCGGGACGGGCTCGCGCCACGAATGGATTGTGGATCCGCTCGATGGGACGGTGAATTTCTCGCACGGCCTGCCGTATTGGTGCCACTCGGTCGCGGTGCGGCGGGACGGCGAAACCGTCGCGGGCGCCGTTCTGGCGCCGCTGTACGGCGAATTGTACGCGGCGACCGCCGATGGCCTGGCGACCTGCAACGGGGCGCCCATCGCCGTGTCCGCCACCGCGCGCCTGGCGGATTCGCTGCTCCTGACCGGGATTGAGAAGAATTTCGACCAGCACTCGCAATCCCTCGATGTCGCCCGCGCGGTCGCGCTCGCCGTTCAGAAATTCCGGCTGATGGGCGCGGCCGCGCTGGACCTCTGCATGGTGGCCGCCGGCCGCGCGGACGGTTTCTACGAGTCGGGCATCCACCTGTGGGACGTTGCCGCGGGCGAGCTGATCGTTCGCCGGGCCGGCGGGACCGTCCTGGAACTGGCGCAAGTCGGGTCCCGCACATTGCGGTATATCGCGACGAACGGCCTGATCCACAAGGAGTTCCTGTCGCTGCTCTCGCGGTTCGAGGCGTGGGCGCCTCGCCCCACGCGCGTGGGCGCGAATCCTTGGCTTGCTTCCGATTGAAGAGGGCGATCAATCCGTCGCCTGGTCAACCGCAAGCGGCGGAAGCCGGCGCTTGCGGTACCAGACGAACCCGATCAGGTCGAATGCCGTGCGGGGCAGGCGCGACCAGTTCGTGTACTTCGAGGTTCCCGCGGGCCGCGGCCGGTGATCCACCGCAAGTTCCTCGATGGTGCGGCCGTGCAATTTGAAATAGGCCGCCATGAAGCGATGCGCCCCGTTGAGCGGGGGCAGGTCGTCCCGGCACGCGCGCTTGAAGGCCTTCAAGCTGCAGCCCGTGTCGCGGAGCCCGTCCCGCGTCACGCGGTTGCGGATGGCGTTGCCGATGCGGGACCCGATCCGGCGCGACCAGGTGTCGCGGCGCCGGGCGCGGTAGCCGCAGACCACGTCAACGGGGCCGACGCGCTCGACGAGGCGCGGAATATCCGCCGGGTTGTTCTGGCGGTCGCCGTCCAGCGTCACAAGGATCTCGCCGCGCGCGGCGGCCAGGCCCATCAGCATCGCCGCCGACTGCCCGCGGTTCCGGTCCGAGCGCAGGCCCCGGATGAAGGCAAAACGCCGGTGCGCCTCGACGATGCGCGGCCAGGTCCGGTCCCGGCTCCCGTCGTCAACCAGCAGCACCTCGAACGGCTGGTTCATCCGCAGCAGGCCCGCGCACTCCTCCGCCAGCGGCAGGATGTTGTCCTCCTCGTTGTACACGGGAATGACGACGGAAAACTTCATGGCGTGGATGAACGCACCGGCGCCGGATTTCGTCAAGGCGACAAAGCGGGCGCCGCCTCCCGGACATAGGCGCGATCCGCCGCGCTCAGGGTTTCGAGTCGGATCTCCACGCGCGAGCCGTCCTCGCGTTGCAGCGCGACGGTGTCGCCGTTCGCGGCGAGCAGCCGCGCCTCCATTGTGCGTCCACGCCGGTCGGTCCAGCGGCGCGGCCCGGGCCCGGCCGACGCCGCGGACTTCGGCGCGATAGGGGCCATGGAGAGGGCGAGGGACTCCTCGTCAAAGCGGACCGCGAACCATCCGTCGAGCGCCGTCTCGATACGGATATCGCCGCCCAGCCGTTCGGCGGTCATTTCGAACGGCAGGCGGTCCAGGACCCGGTTCGCGCCGCCCCAGTAGATAACCTCGGCGTCATTGGCCAGCAGCTTGAACCGGCCGCCCCGCACGCCGGCGAACTGCACCTCGCCCTCCCAGACCGCGCCGCGGCGCGTCAGCGGGTGCTTCAGCGGCCGGCCATCCTGGTCCGTCCCCGCGAGGGCGATCGAGGCGTACAGGGAGAACCCGCCGGCGGACGCCTCCGGCGCGGGGACGGGTTCGATCCGCTCCGCGCGCACGCGCTGCGGCGGGCCGCCCGGCGCGAGCGAAAAGATGAGCGCGCTGTGCGCCGGCATCGAGACGTTCGCGCGCGGCGCGATCCCCCTGAAGGTGAAGGCGGCCGCCTCCTCCCGCGCCGCGCCGCCGTAGCGCGTCCAGTCGGTGTTGACCCGCATGATCCAGGGGCCCTCGGAGGGGAAGGGGATGACGGCGTTGGCCTGTGCCTGGCCGGAGAGGTTCACCGCGACGACCATCCGCTCTTCCGGCGCGCGATCGTGCCAGCGCCAGTAGACGAGGAGTTTCCGCTGCTCGTCCATCACCGGCAGGTCAATGCCCATCCCCTTGAGCGCGCCGCCCGCGCCGTCGAGATCGCGGCGCAGGCGGATCAGGTCGCGATGGAGCGCGACCAGGCCGGCGAAGCGCCGGCGCTTGCCCCAGTCGAGCGGGCGATCCTCGTGGAACGGCCCGCTTTCAAGAAACTCGTTCCCCATGAACAGCAGCGGCGTGCCCGGCGCGGTCAGTGTCAGGACCGCGCCCATCGCCGCCAGCTTCTGCGCCCGCGCGCTGCCGGGGTTCGCGGGATCGAGGTCCGACGCGATGCGGGTCTGCCCGTTGAGCTTGCCCGCCTCGTCGTGGTTGTCCACGTACACGACGCGCTGCATCGGATGCCGCGCCGACAGGGCGGCGCCGATGGCCTCCACCCGCCGGTCCGCGTCGGACGCCTTGAGCTCGGGCATGACCGCGTGGTGGAATTCGTAGTCCCACGAGGCGTGGAAGGTCCCGATATTGAGCGAGTCCTCCGCGATGCTGTGCGCGTGCGGAAAGCGCTCGCGGATCTCGCGTTTGATGTCGTCGAGCATCTGGCTGCCCGCGGGGATCGGTTGCTGCCCGTCCCGGTACGCGCGGATGTTGACGGTCGAATCCCACCGGAAACCGTCGAGCCGGTATTCCTCCAGCCACATCATCGCGTTGTCGCGCACGTAGCGGCGCACCATCGGCGCATCGAAGCGGACCCGGGGTCCCCAGGGCGTCATGTGGAGCTCGGGCAGGTCGTAGAAATAGATGCCGCCATACTCCCGCGCGCCCGGTCCGTCGAAGCGCAGCAGGTCGAGGTTCTCCGGCCCGTAGTGGTTGTGCACGATGTCGAGGTGCACGGCGATCCCGCGCCGGTGGCACTCCTTGACGAACGCCTTGAACGCGTCGGGCCCGCCGTAGGCCTGTTCGACGGCGAACGGGTCGCTCGGATTGTAGCCCCAGCTGTGCTGCCCGTTGAACTCATGCACCGGCAACAGCTGCACGCCGTTGATCCCGAGCTCCCCGAGGTGGTCGAGCCGCTTCATCGCGTCGGCGAAGGTCGCCGGCCGCCCGTCGTTCACGTTCGGATCGTTGTACGTGCCGACGTGCAGCTCGTAGATGACCAGGTCGTCCAGCGGATGGGCGGGCGCCTTGTCGCCAGTCCAGTCGAAGGCCGCCGGCGCATAGAACAGCGTCGCGCGTTCGTCGGGCGCGACGGCGCGCCCGCAGGGATCGCGCCGCTCGAAGTACTGGTTGATGCGGAACCGGTAGGCGCCCTTCGGCAGACTTCGCTTCAAGGTGGTCGCCCAGACGCCCGACCCCCCTTCGCGCGCGAGCCTCTCCGACCCCATCGCCTTCCACCCGTTGAAGTCGCCGACGAGGTCCACGCTTTGCGCGTTCGGCGCCCACACGCGCACGCGCACTTCGCCGCCGTCCAGGCTGATCCCCAGGGGAGGCTCGGGCGGGTCCGCGGCCAAGGCCCCGGAAAGCAGGAACAGGAACCAGAACGCGCGCTGCATCGGACGGATGGTGCCGCCCGGTCCGCGCGCCGTCAACCCCGTGCAATTCCGTGCAATTCGATTGAAAGGCCGCGGGTCATCCCGTAGCATGCGCCCCTTCGCGGAGTTCCAGCCTCTGTAATTTCCGGATGTTGGAACGGGCCGCGGGCCTTTTTTCCAGGCGTTGGAAACGGGATCGGACCGACCATGATGCGGACACATACGTGCGGCGAATTGAGGCCCGGTGACGCGGGCCGGACGGTCAGCCTGTGCGGCTGGGCGGACACGGTGCGCGACCACGGCGGCCTGATCTTCATTGACCTGCGGGATCGCTACGGCGTGACCCAGGTGACCTTCGACCCGCGCGATTCGCAGCCCGCGTGGGACGCGGCGCAGGCCGCGCGCGGCGAATACGTCCTGCGCACGACCGGCGTCGTGCAGCCGCGCCCGCCCGAGATGGTGAACACGAAGCTGGCGACCGGCGGAATCGAAATCCGCGGGACCGCGATCGAGGTGCTCAACCGCAGTCAGCCGCCGCCGTTTCCGCTGGAGGACGCCAAGGCGGCCAAGGTCGCCGAGGACCTGCGCCTGACCCACCGCTACCTCGACTTGCGCCGCGCCCGGATGCAGCAGAACCTTGTGCTGCGCCACAGGATCACGCAGGCGATCCGGACCTACCTCGACGGGCAGCGCTTCATCGAAGTGGAGACGCCGATCCTCACGAAGAGCACGCCGGAGGGCGCGCGCGACTACCTCGTGCCGAGCCGCGTGAACCCGGGCCGCTTCTATGCGTTGCCGCAGTCGCCGCAACAGTACAAGCAGCTCTGCATGGTCGCCGGGCTCGACCGCTATTTCCAGATCGCGCGCTGCTTCCGCGACGAAGACCTGCGCGCCGACCGGCAGCCGGAGTTCACGCAGGTGGACCTCGAGATGTCGTTCCTCGAGCCGGAGGACATCTATGCGCTGGTGGACGGGCTGCTCGCCGGCGTGATGGAGGCCGCGGGCCACCCGCGCCCCGCGCTGCCGTTGCCGCGCATGCCGTACAGCGAGGCGATCAACCGCTACGGGTCCGACAAGCCGGACACCCGGTTCGGCATGCTGCTCACGGAGCTGAGCGACCTCTTCGCCGGCACGCAGTTCAAGGTGTTCGCCACCGTGCTGGGGCGGGGCGGCGCGGTCAAGGCGATCAACGCGAAGGGGCTCGGCGCCGTCTCGCAGGGGACGATTGACGGGTGGACCGCGCTCGCGAAGGAGTCGGGCCTCGGCGGACTCGCCTTCATCCGCGTGCAGCCGGACGGGACGTGGAAATCGCCGATCGTGAAATTCTTCAGCGAGGCCGAGCAGGCGGGGCTGCGCCAGCGGCTCGATATGCGGCCCGGCGACCTCGTGCTCTTCGCGGCCGACCTGCCCGAGGTGGTGAACGTCGCGCTCGGGCGCATCCGCCTGCTCGCCGGGGCGGAGGCGGGCGCGATCCCCGCGGACGCGTTCGCCTTCACCTGGGTGACCGATTTTCCGCTCTTCGAGAGAAGCGCGGAGGGCGGGCTGACCTCCGTGAATCATCCCTTCACCGCGCCGCATCCGGAGGATACCGCAAAGATCGAAAGCGACCCGCTGCGGGCGCGCGCGCTGGCCTACGACATCATCCTGAACGGCGTCGAACTCGGCGGCGGCAGCATCCGCATACACGATTCGGACCTGCAGGCCCGCGCCTTCCGGGCGCTCGGTTTGAGCGACGAGAAGATCCGCGCGATGTTCGGCCATATGATTGACGCGTTTAACTACGGCGCGCCGCCGCACGGCGGCCTCGCCCTCGGCCTCGACCGCGTCGTCATGCTGATGGTGGGCGCGGACAGCCTGCGCGACGTTATCGCGTTCCCGAAGACGCAGAAGGCCGTCGAGTTGATGATGAACGCGCCGGACAAGGTGGACGCGCGCCAGTTGCGCGAAATCTGGATCCAGCTCGACCTGCCCCAGGCGGAACAAAAAGTCTGATCCCTGGTCGGATTTGTTCCGCGATCGGCGCCGGTTCCGTGCCGAATGGCGTCCGCGTCTCAATGTGCGTCCGCGGTTCCGGCGGTTCCGGCGCTTGACAGGGCGGGCAAAGGCGGGCATGGGGTGGACATGAACGGTTGGGCCTTTTGTCTCGGGTTGCCGGGCGTGCTGCGGGGTCTCTCGGAGGCGGACCTGGCGCCCGATCCGATCACCCAGTTCGCCCGCTGGTTTGCGCTGGCGAAGCGGGCCCGGATCCACCAGCCGAACGCCCTGTCGCTGGCGACCTGCGCGGGTGGCCGGCCCTCCTCGCGCATGGTGTTGCTCAAGGGATTTGACGCGCGCGGCTTCGTCTTCTACACGAATTACGAGAGCCGGAAGGGGCGCGAGCTGGAGGCGAACCCCGCCGGCGCGATGCTGTTCTTCTGGTCCGAGCTGCACCGCCAGATCCGGATCGAGGGTTCGCTCTCACGCGTGGCGCCAGGGGAGTCCGCCGCGTATTTCCACTCGCGCCCGCGGGGCAGCCAGATCGGCGCGTGGGCCTCGCGCCAGAGCGAGCCGCTGGCGGCCCGGGCCGGGCTTGAACAGCGCGAGCGGGAATTCGCGGCGCAGTACGCGGGGCGTGAGGTTCCGCTGCCGCCGTATTGGGGCGGCTACCGCCTCGCTCCGGTCCGCTTCGAGTTCTGGCAGGGCCGGGCGCACCGGCTGCACGACCGGCTGGTGTACGAACGGGAGGGCGACGGCTGGCGCATCGCGCGGCTTTCGCCCTGACCCTGACGGGGATCAGAGGATCTTGAACTTCGGCAGGTCCTGGATGTCCACGGTGCCGACCAGCCGGTTCCCGTCGGCGACGACGACCAGGTCGTCAATGTTGTGCCGTTCGAAGAGGGCGAGCACGTCCACGGCGAGCTGGTCGCTGCGGATGGTGATGGGGTGCGTGATCATCAGCGGCTCGATCGGGTGATTCGGAAGGTCCGGCAGGTTGATATGGCGGCGCAGGTCGCCGTCCGTGAAGATGCCCGCCACGGCGCCGTCGGGATCGAGCACGGTGACGGACCCGGCGCGCGCCTCGGACATCGCGATCACGGCGTCCTTGATTTTCGCCCCGCGCGGCACGGTTGCCATCCGATCGCCGGTCCGCATGATATCGGAGACCTTGAGCAGCAGGGTGCGCCCGATGGCGCCGCCGGGGTGCAGTTTGGCGTAGTCCTCCTTGCGGAACCCGCGCGCCTCCAGCAGCACCATCGCGAGCGCGTCGCCGAGGGCGAGCGTGGCCGTGGTGCTCGCCGTGGGCGCCATATTGAACGGGCAGGCCTCGGCCTCCACCGCGATCGGGAGCAGGGCGTCGCTGCATCGGCCGAGCGCGCTCTCGCGTTCGGCGGTCATCGCGATGACCGCGGCCCGGGTGCGTTTGATGGCGGGCAGCAAATTGGTCAGCTCCTCCGATTCGCCGCTGTAGCTGAGGGCGAGGACCGCATCGCGATCCGCGAGGATGCCGAGTTCGCCGTGCATCGCGTCGGATGGGTGCAGGAAGACGGCGGGGCTGCCGGTGCTGGTGAGCGTGGCGGCGATCTTCTGGCCGATCGGGATGTTCTTGCCGACGCCGGTGACGACGATCTTGCCGCCGGCCTGGAGCGCGGCGAGGATCCGTTCGACCGCGGCGATGAAGCCTGTGTCCACCTGGTCGCGGACTTTCCGCAGCCCGGCGATTTCCACATCCAGCACCTCGCGGGCGCGCCTCAGGAAATGTTCACTCACGCATGCCTCCGGATTTCCAACGTCTGTAAAAAATAGCCCGAAGCGTTTCCAACGTCTGTAAAAAATCGCGGGGCTACGCGCGGATCGCCTCCAGGGCCCGGCACCACATGCCGATTCCGGGGCCGTGGGCGGGGAGGATGAGGCAGGGGTCGGCGGCCGCGCCGGTGAGCGGATGGCGGAGCGGCACGGCGCCGATGGGCGTGTCCCGGGCGACGGTTTGGAACACGTCCGAGGTTTCCGCCCGGGTGAGGCTGCAGACGGCATAGACGATGCGGCCGCCGGGCTTCAGCCGGGGCAGGGCGTGGCGGAGCAGCGCGGCCTGGCGGGCGGCCCATGCGAGGCAGTCTTCGCGGGTGGTCCGCCAGCGGGCGTCGGGCGCGCGGCCCCAGGTCCCGGTTCCGGCGCAGGGGGCGTCGAGGAGAATCGCGTCGAAGCGGGACCCGACGGTCCAGCGTCCGGGGTCGGGCGGGAGCCGGCGGGCGGTCCAGTTGGTGAATCCGGCGGCGGTCGCGCGGCGCGTGAGCTCATCGAGGGCCTCCGTCCGGGTGTCGGTGCAGAACACGCTCCCGGATCCGCCGAGTTGGTCGAGCAGGTGGAGGGTCTTTCCGCCGGCGCCCGCGCAGAGATCCCACCAGTGTTCGCCGGGCTTTGGCGCGCACAGATGCCCGACGCACTGGGAGGCGATGTCCTGGATTTCGGCCCGGGTGTGGAGGAGCGGCGCGAGGATCGCGCGCGAGGGGGCGGTGTCCACGCGGAGCAGGCCCGGCAATCGGTCGTCCGGCGCGGCCGCAGCGCCGGCCTCCCGGAGGGAGCCGAGGACTTCGTCGCGCGCGCCGGCGCGGCAGCGCAGCCAGAGCGGCGGGCGGCGCTGGAGGCTTTCCACGAAGCCGGCGAGCGAGGCGGCCGGCCGGCCGTCCTCCCATTCGCGCGCGAACCACGCCGGGACGAGGGATTCGATGTCCGTCCGGATTTCCCCGCCGCTCAACCGGCCGAGCGCCCGGCCTCGTTCGGGGAGCGGGTCCGGCCGGGGCGCGCCCGCGAGATCGGGCCACCAGCGCTCCAGCAGGTCCGGGCGCCCGATGCCGTCGAGCCAGGCGGCGGCGGCGAGCGCCCGCGGCGGCGCGGGGAGGGCCTCCACCCATCCCTTCCACCGGAAGTAGGCGAAGACCAGCGCGGCGAAGAGGCGGCGATCGCGCGATCCATAATGGCGGCGGGCCCGGACGAGGGCGTTCAGGGCGTGGTCCGCCGCGCGGCCCTCGGCGACCGCGGCGCGGACTGCCTGGACGACGGCGAGGGCCTCTTCGGCCTGTCGCGCGAGGGCGTGGGTTTGCATGCCGCGCATGCTCGCGGGGGCGGGCCGTTTTGCCAAGTCCGCACTTGAACGGAAGGCGGGCAGTGCATAGGGTACGCGTTTTTTACGGAGGCACCCATGGCGCTCGAAGTCAGCTTCTGCCTGATTAATCCCTACACGATCGGCAAGTCCCGCACCGGCGGAGTGATCGGGCGGATCATGACCCGCACGGGCCTCGAGCTGGTGGCGGCGCGCATGTACGGGCCGAGCCCCGAGCTCGCGCGGCGCTACGCGGAACTGATCCGGAACTCGGCGGACGTCTCCGCCGAGGAGCGCGCGGTGCTCGCGGACTATGTGCTGCACGCCTACAGCCCGGACCCGAAAACGGGGCATCGCCGCCGCGTGATGATGCTGCTGTTCGAGGGCGACAACGCGATCGCCAAGGTGCGCGAAGCCGTGGGCTCGCTGCGCCCGCACGCCTATTCGGGCGAGACGGTGCGCGACACCTACGGCGACTTCATCGTGGACGACGAGGGCAAGGTGTCCTACGTCGAGCCGGCGGTCATGGTGGCGCGTTCGCGGGACACCGTGGCGGCCGCCTTGAAACTGTGGTCCGCGCACGCGGATTCCGACGGCGGCCTGCTGGCGCAGCCGCACGATGTGAGCACGGACGGCGATGTGCAGCAGACGCTCGTCATCATCAAGCCGGACAACTTCACGTTCCCGAGCTCGCGGCCCGGCAACATCATTGACATTTTTTCGCGCTCCGGCCTCCGCATCGTGGCGGCCAAGGTGAACCGCATGACGGTCGCGCAGGCGGAGGAGTTCTACGGCCCGGTCCGCAACGTGCTCCGCGAGAAAATGAAGAGCGTGATGGCCAAGCGCGGGGGGGACGCGCTGGAGAAGGAAATGGGCTTCCAGATCCCGGAGAACATCCGCGGAGTTGTCGGCGAGCATCTCGGCCCGGTCTTCGGCGACATCCAGTTCAACCAGATCGTCGAGTTCATGACCGGCGTCTCGCCGGTCGGGCTGACCAGCGAACAGAAGCGCCAGCCGGGCCGGCACAAGAGCCTCGTGCTGATCTACGCCGGCGTGAACGCCGTCGAAAAAATCAGGAAAATCCTGGGGCCGACCGACCCGAGCAAGGCGGAGCCCGGGTCCGTCCGCAAGGAATTCGGCAAGGACATCATGATCAACGCCGCGCACGCCTCGGATTCGCCGGACAACGCCCGGCGCGAAATGGGGATCGTGAAGCCGGAGGAAGACTGGATCCGCTGGTACACGGAAAAATATTTCACCTGAGCCGGCGCGAGGAGCCCACGATGTATTCAACCTGCACCGCCGCGCCGCCCGACGCCATCCTGGGCCTCACCGACGCCTGGAAGGCGGACCCGAACCCCATGAAGGTCAACCTCGGCGTGGGGGTCTTCAAGGACGGGAACGGGCGCACGCCGATCCTCGAATCCGTCAGGGACGCGGAGGCGCACATCCTGTCCACCGCGACGACCAAGTCCTACATGCCGATCGCGGGCGCGCCCGAGTACCGCGCGCACGTGCAGGAGATGTTGTTCGGCGCGGGCCACCCGGTCCTGGCCGCGAAGCGCGCGCAGACGGCGCACACGCCCGGCGGAACCGCCGCGTTGCGCGTGGGCGCCGATTTTCTCAAGAAATTCGCGCCGGGCGCGACGGTCTGGGTGAGCGCCCCGACGTGGGCCAACCACAAGGGCGTCTTCGGCGCGGCGGGCTTTGCCACGAAGGATTATCCCTATTACGATCCGGCGACCCGGGGGCTCGCGTTCGACCGCATGATGGCGGCGCTGGAATCGGTCCCGGCGGGTGACGTGGTGCTGCTGCACGCCTGCTGCCACAACCCGACGGGCGTGGATCTCTCCCCGGCGCAGTGGAAACAGGTCGCGGCGACGGCCGCGCGGAACGGATGGCTGCCGTTCCTGGATTTCGCCTACCAGGGATATGGCGACGGCCTCGCGGAGGACCGGGCGGGCCTGCTCGCGCTCGCGGACGCCTGCCCGGAATTGCTCGTGGCCAGTTCCTTCTCCAAGAACTTCGGGCTGTACCAGGACCGCACCGGGGCCCTGACGGTGGTGGGCTCGGATGCGGCGGGCGCGGCGACGGCGTTCAGCCACGCGGAGATCGCGGTCCGCGTGAATTATTCCAATCCGCCGGCGCACGGCGGGTTGATCGTCAGCGCCATCCTCGGGGACGCGGCCCGGCGCGCGCGGTGGGAGGCGGAGCTGACGGCGATGCGCGAGCACATCGCGCGGACGCGCGGCGCCTTTGTGCGGGCGCTGGCGTCGCATGGCGTGCCGGGCGACTTCAGTTTCATCGCGCGCCAGAAGGGCATGTTCTCCTTCAGCGGATTGAGCGACGCGCAGGTCGCATTCCTGCGCGAGAAGAAGAGCATCTACATCGTGGGCGGCGGCCGGATCAACGTCGCCGGCATCACGCCGTCGAACCTCGACTACCTCTGCGCCTCGATCCGCGAGGCCCTGGCCCTGTAGAAATACGCGGCCGTCCCGCATCCGCGCGCGGGGCGACTTCCGTTTGAAGCAATCCTGTATTCGCAGGACGATCCCCGGTTTCTGGCTGGGATGATCCGCAAGTCGTTCGCACAACGCGAAAGAAGAGTGTCAGCAGACACAACTACACAACGGCCTTGAGCCGTTGGTGAAAGAGCGGGGTACGAGTCGGCTGTATTTTCGATCCCGAGACCGAGACCGATTCCGCGAAGCAATACGACTCCACCGGCGCAAGGCCGGTGGGGGGGCAAACGAAAACTCGGGAAAGTCCTGTGTATTCGCTGTAGCGCGCGTTGGCGGGGCGATGTATCATGCCGGCTTCAACCGGAGGAGGCCTCGCATGACGGACATCCGATTCTCGCTCGGCCAGAAAGACATCCCGCGCCAGTGGTACAACCTGCTGGCTGATTTTCCGGAGCCGCTGCCGCCGCCGCTGCACCCCGGCACCCGGCAGCCCGTGGGCCTGACGGACATGACGGCGATCTTTCCGGAAAACATCGTCCGGCAGGAGATGTGTCCGGACCGCCACATTGACATTCCCGACGAGGTCCGCGACATCTACGCGCTGTGGCGTCCGACGCCGCTGCTCCGCGCGGTGCGCCTGGAGAAGGCGCTGCGGACGCCCGCTCACATTTACTACAAGTACGAGGGCGTGAGCCCGGCGGGCAGCCACAAGCCGAACAGCGCGGTGGCGCAGGCGTATTACAACCGCGAGGCGGGCGTGAAGCGGCTCGTCACGGAAACCGGCGCGGGGCAGTGGGGGTCCTCGCTGGCGCTGGCGTGCAGGATGTTCGGCCTTGAATGCGTCGTGTACATGGTGCGCGTCAGCTACGACCAGAAGCCGTACCGGAAGATGGTCATGCACACCTACGGCGCGCACGTCCACCCGAGCCCGACGCGCCACACGGAGTTCGGACGGAAGATGCTCGACGCCGACCCGGATTGCCCCGGCAGTCTCGGCATCGCCATCAGCGAGGCGCTCGAGGACACGCTGAAGCACCCGCACACGAAGTACGCGCTCGGCAGCGTGCTCAACCACGTCTGCCTGCACCAGACGGTGATCGGCCAGGAGACGATCCGGCAGATGGAGCTCGCGGGCGAGGAACCCGACATCGTCATCGGCTGCGTGGGCGGCGGCAGCAATTTCGCGGGCATGGCCTTCCCGTGGATCCAGCGCAAGCTCGCGGGCGGGAAGAATTATCGCATCGTGGCGGTGGAGCCCTCCGCCTGCGCATCGCTCACGAAGGGCGAATTGCGGTACGATTTCGGCGACACCGCCGGGATGACGCCGCTGATGATGATGCACACGCTGGGCCACGAATTCATCCCGCCGCGCATCCACGCGGGCGGCCTGCGCTATCACGGGATGTCCCCGATGGTCAGCCACGCCTACAAGCTCGGACTGATCGAGGCCGTCGCGCAGCCGCAGACGCGCGTGTTCGAAAGCGCCGTCACCTTTGCCCGCACCGAGGGCCTGATCCCCGCGCCGGAGCCGTCGCACGCCATCGCGACGGTGATTGACGAGGCGGTCAGGGCCCGGGAAGAGGGCCGCCAGAAGGTGATCCTGTTCAACCTGTGCGGGCACGGACTGCTCGACCTGGGTTCCTACGAGGCCTTCCTCGGCGGCAAGCTGTCGGACGAATAGCACGCCGGCCCCCGCCGCGTCGCGGCGCGTCAGGCCTTCTTCACCGCGACTTTCCGCGAATTGGAACTTCGGAATTGGTCTCGGTCATTGGGAAATTGGACATTGGGTCATTGGGAATTGGTCATTCCGTCATTCGGAAGAACACGAATCTTCACTGAAAGGGAAACCGCGAAACACGAGAAATACGAATCGCAGATAGATTCTCTGGGCTTACGGGTTGTCGCGGGGAAACGAATGCTGTAGCATCGCCCTATGAGGCTTGTAGAACATGGACGAAATCAAGAGGCTATCGAGGAGAAGGTGCGATGGTTTCGGTCCCTCACGATTCAGGAGCGCATGGACGTTTTCTGCGCCTACATGGACCTCGCGCTTGAACTGAACCCCCGCCTGCCGGACGCCAAAGATGCTCAACAGACTCAAGGACGTGTTCGCGTCCTTTCAGCGACATGACGTGAAGTACGTCGTAATCGGCGGCATCGCGTCCATTCTTCATGGCGTGCCGCGAGCGACCTTCGATCTCGACCTCCTGATCCTGTCCGACAAAGACAACGCCCGTCGTATGCTTGCCGCGTTGTTGGAGGCCGGACTGGGCACGGCGTCGCTGACGACGCCGGAAGAACTGCTCGCCAACGAAATCACCGTTTTCAAGGATCGTGTGCGGATTGACGTGCAGACCTCGACGCCCGGCCTGGCTTTTCAGACGGCGTGGCAGCGGCGCGAAACCATGACGTATCAGGGCCAGGACTTTTTCGTGGTGTGCAAGGAAGACCTGATTGCCTCCAAGCGCGGCGCCGGCCGCAAGGTGGATTTGGAAGATATCAGGCTCCTGGAGCTGCCGCAGAATCAAGGAGGCGGCTGATTCGTCATTCGGAGTTCATCAATGGGAAATTGGACATTTTGTAGCCGGCCCTGCTGGGCCTGAAATTGGGCCGCAAATTGAAACCTCGGCCTCGGGATCGGCCTCCGCCTCGATCTCGACAAGGGGCCTGGGTAGGGCGGGGGCCTCCCGCCTTCGTTTGGAACTCCGGCGGGCAAGCCGGACCTGCCGGGTCTCGGCGCGCCCGATCTTCTTCACCGCGACTTTCCGCGAATTGGAACCCCGGAATCGGAATTGGAATCTGGATCCCAATCGGATTCGGTTGGGGATTCGGACGGGGAGCAGGATGTGGCGCGAAGCGCCTCTGCTTCAGTCCGTTGGGCTAGTGCCGGAAATGGCGCATGCCGGTGAAGGCCATCGCGATGCCGAACTGGTCGCAGGCCGCGACGATCTCTTCGTCCTTGCGCGATCCGCCCGGCTGCACGATGTAGCGGATGCCGGCCTCGGCCGCCTGTTCGACGGCGTCCGGAAAAGGGAAGAAGGCGTCGGACACGAGCACGCATTCCCGCATGATCTGGTCCCGGAATTCCTTGAGCGTGACCCCGTAGGCCCGCTGCCGCTCGAACTGGGCGGCGATGTTGTCCTCCGCGCGCGGCACGGCGAGCTTGCGCAGCGCATCCACGCGGTTCGGCTGCCCGGCGCCCATGCCGAGCAGCATGAACTGGCCGGGCTCATATTCGCGGGCCAGCACGATCGCGTTCGACTTCACGTGTTTGCAGACCTTGATGCCGAATTCGGCCAGGGCCTTCTTTTCCTCGGGAAAAAAGGCCGCCGTGGGCACCATCCACTGCGCCAGCACGTCCACATCGCGATCCTGGACCAGCAGGCCGCCGGCGACCTGGCGGATGGACCGCGCCGACTGGCCGATCGCCAGCGGGGCATGGAGTTTCAGGATGCGCAGGTGCTTGCTTTTGGCCTTGAGGAATTCCAGCGCGTCCGCGTCGTAGTTGGGCGCGATCATCACCTCGATGAAGCGGTTCTCGGTGCGCTGCGCCGTGGCCAGGTCCACGCGCGTGCTGGCGGCGATCACGCTGCCGAAGGCCGAGACCGGGTCGCCCGACCAGGCGGCCTCGAAGGCGTCGGCCAGCGTTGCGCCGGTGGCGTAGCCACACGGATTGCTGTGCTTGACGATCGCGACGGCGTGGCGGCCCGACAATTCGCGGACCGCCTCGAGCGCGGCGTCGCCGTCGAGGTAGTTGTTGTAGGACATATCCTTGCCGTGCAGCACCTCGGCATGCGCGATGCTGGCCTCGTCGGCACGGGAATCGCGATAAAAGACCGCCTCCTGGTGGGGGTTCTCGCCGTAGCGCAACCGTTCGCCCTCGGTGAGCAGCAGGGAGAAGGGGGGGACGCCTTTGCGCGGCTGCTTGCGCGACAGGTAGGAGGCGATCGCCCCGTCGTAGCGCGCCTGGCGGGCGAACACCTTGAAGGCGAGTTCGAGGCGGAGCTCCGGGCTGGTGGCGCCGTCGCGCGCGCGCATCTCCGCCAGGATCCGCGGGTAATCGGCCGGGTCCGTCACGACCGTCACGAACGCATGGTTCTTGGCCGCCGACCGCAGCATGGTCGGCCCGCCGATGTCAATCTGCTCGATGGCCGCCTCGAACGTCACGTCGGGTTTCGCGACGGTCTCCTCGAACGGGTAGAGGTTCACGGCCACGAGGTCAATCGGGAGCAGCCCGTGCCGGGCCATGGTCTCCTCATGCGCGACGTTCCCGCGCAGGTACAGCAGTCCCGCGTGCACCTTCGGGTGCAGGGTTTTCACGCGGCCGTCGAGCATTTCCGGGAAGCCCGTGAACTCGGAAACGTCCCGCACCGGCAGCCCCGCGGCCTTCAGCGCCTTGGCCGTGCCCCCGGTGGAGAGCAGTTCGACGCCGGCCTCGGCCAGGCCCGCCGCAAATTCGAGCAAACCGGACTTGTCGGAGACGCTGAGCAATGCGCGCTGGATTTTCATGGGGTTCCTTGGACAGCTGCTGAATATGTACCCAAGGTTGTCCGGGGACGCCAGTCTTGCCTTTCAAAATATGCGCGCCGTGTCCGAAATGGGGCGGGCCGCTCGAGGGGGGGGGGCGCAGGGCAGACGCATCTTAATTCCGGCGCTTCCCCTTTGGACGAGCAGGGCGGGA
>CAYMCD010000018.1:1858-38368 GCA_964388845.1 uncultured Verrucomicrobiota bacterium | reverse complement strand
TTTCACCGCCGTGGCCCGCAGGATCAGGAGCTCGGCCTCGCGCAGTCGGCACGCGCGCGCCTCGATGCCGCCGAGATTGACGAGCGCGTCCACATAGCGGGGATTGATTTCCAGCGCGCGGCGGTATTCCGCCGCCGCTTTCTCCAGCGCGCCTTGCTGTTCAAAGGCGCGGGCCCGACTGAAGTGCCAGCGCTCAGGTTCGGCCTCGATGCCCGTCCAATTGACGGTGGCGAGCGCCTGGGTCGAAAAAAACACGGCGAGCCAGAGCCCCGCGAGCCGCGGACGAACACGCAGGGCCCCGGCCAGCCGGACCAGTCCATGGCCCGCCCAGAGGCAGAGCAGCGGGAGAACCGGCAGGCGGTACTGGGCGGTGATGAAAAATGGAAGCAGCGACAGGAACGTCACGGCGACGAAAAGAATCAGCAGGAGATTGGCGCGGCGCCCGGGCGGGGACGGCGCGGCCTCGTGCCGCGCGCCGGGGCCCATACACGCGCCGGCGACGGCGAGGGCGAGCAGGAAGGGAAACGTGAGCGGCAGACGCGACAGGACGCGCGAGTGCGCCCGGTCCGCCGCCAGCTCGCGCTGGTGCCCGAGCTCGACCGGTCCCCAGAACATGAGCGCCTTCCGGCCCAGCAGCCAGAAGGTGCGCCCGGGGTGATCGCGCATGTGGCGAAGGGCCTGCCGGCTGAAATGCCGCGAGACTTCGGCATAGCCGGTCCGGCGGCCCCACAAGCGCTCATACGCCTTGACGGCGACGTTGAAATCATCCGAATTCATGAAGGGAACGCCGGGTTCGAGGACCGGATCGCCAATGGTCCCGTTGGCCCTTGGATTGTTTCCGATCAGCAGGTTAATCCCGCCGTTCGCGGAAATCAGAACCCATTCCCCGGCGACCCGCGCATTGCGGATGGTGACGGGAAAAATGGCCAGGGCCGCTCCGAGAGCGAAGAGGCCGACTTTGGACCAACGACGGCGCGGTCCGGGCACTGCCCAGACGATCCATGCCGCGGCCACGGGCAGGAAAGCGAGTATGGTCGGGCGCACCACCGCCACCAGGCCGCCCAGCAGCCCGGCCGCCAGGGCCGGCGCCCATGAATCGCGATAGGCCAGATGCGCGAGGACGAGCAGGAAGGCGAGCGTCAGGAAGACCAGCAGGCCCGCGTCGAGGAAGTCGGCTTCGAAGTGAATGAACACCCAATAGGTCGCCATCAGCCCCGCGGCGACCAGGCCCGTCGCCGGGCCGAAAATCCGGCGGCCCAGGAGAAAAAGCAGCACAAGGGCGCCGAGCCCCAAAGCCATTTGTGCAATTCGTGCGGACAGGTAGTCCGCGCCGAAAACGGCGTAGACCGCCGCGAGGAAATAGGGATAGCCCGGCGGGCGGAAGAACGGACGCCGCGGGATTTCCGGGTCATAGTTCAAGCCGCGCGGCGTCCAATCGCCGGACAGCAGGGCGCGCGCCCAATAGTCGTTATACCCGGCGTCAATGGCCGGGCGTTCGAAGACCGGGTCGGATTTCAGCTCGTTTAGATAGGCCGCCCGCAACCCGGCCCCCACCAGCAGGATGAACGCCAGCGCAATCCAGACGCGCAAAGTGGTCGAAGGTGACGTCACGATCTTCGGATACTCCGCGGCGGTGTTCTGCGGCGTTGTGACGCCGGCGCCCATCCTTTAGCATGTCGGCCATGGGCAGGCAACGGAGGAACGATTCCCAGGGCCGGCAAGGCGGGATCGGCATGCTCGGGGTGGTCTTCGGGCTTGCGCTGTTGGTCCGCGTGCTCTATCTCGCCCAACTCGCGCGGAATCCAGATTATTCGGTCCCGCTGTTCGACGCGCAGGGCTACACGATGCGGGCCGACCAATGGATTCGCGGCCGCGGGCTTTCGCCGGAAGTTTTTGAATTCTCCCTGCTCTACCACCTGGCGTTATCCGCGCTGTTCTTTGTGACGGATTCCTCCCTGTGGATCGCCCGCGGCGTGCAGGCGGCCCTCGGCGCGCTGTCCGCCGCTTGGCTGGCCCGGATCACGGCCCGATGGGTCGGTCCGAGGGCCGGGTATGCCGCCGGCCTGCTGGCCGCTTTGTACGCCCCCGCCTTTATCGGGCAGTCCGAGCTGGTCCCCGTCGCGCTCGAGTGCCTTTGGTTCATGGCGGTGCTGGAGTGGGGCGCGGCGCCCGGACATGACGCGGCCGGGCGCGCCGCCTGTTTTTCCAGAGGCCTCGTGGGCGGCCTTGGAATCCTGCTGGGGCCGCGCCATGGCGTCGCGTGGTTCGCGGTGCTGCTCGTGGCCCGAAGACGGGCGGGATCCGCGCCGTCGCGCGCGCGGTGCGGCTGGATGTTTGCCGGCTTTGCGCTGCCGCTCGGTGTGGCCATGCTGCTGCTTGGCGGCCGCCTGATGACCCCGGAGACCCTGGTCCGCGGCGCTTCGAATCTACACCTCGGCAACAGCGGCGATCTGTGCAAGACCCTCGCGATGCGGCCCGGTCCCGATTACCAGGAGTTCATGGCCGGCGCCCGGCGCTCCGCCGGGGCGGAGTCCATCGGCCTCCCGCGCTATTTCCTGCGCGAGATATCCCGTGAACTCGCGGGGGATCCGCTCCGCTTCGCCCGGGGTTTGGGCGCGAAGGCGCTGCACCTTGTCAGCTCTCGTGAGATTCCGGCCGCCATGGACATCCGCGCCCTGCGGGATGCGGTGCCCATCGCGCGGCCGCTGTTTTTCAACCTGGGCCCCATCGGGTTTCCCTTTGCCGTTGCGATCGTCCTCGGGACGTTTGGCCTCGCGCTTCGCCGGAAAGGCGCGCCGGCGCCGCTCCTTGCGCTGCTCATCGTCCCGGCCCTCTGGCTCATCGCCACACGGGTCACGAGCCTGGATCGCCTGCCCTGGGCCATGCTGTGGCTGTCCCCGGCCGGCGCGGCTGTCGCGGCCCTGTGGCCGGGCCGAGCCGGCCCGCATCCGCCCGGCCTTCGTTATGCCGCCTTGCCGGCCGGTGCGGCCCTCGCGTTGGCGGTCCTGCCGGGTCCCTTTTGCGTGGAAGCTGCGCAGGGCCGCGCGGAACGCCTGCGCGCCATCGGGCAATACCACCTGCTGCGGTATGATATTGCGCGAGCCGCGCCGTACTTTGATCAGGCGCTGGCCCATGATCCGCATGAAGTCCAGGCGCTCAACGGCGCCGGGGTGTGCCGGCAATTGCGCGGGCAAGCCGGGGAGGCCCGCGCGTTGTTCGAACGCGCGATCGCGCGCAAGCCTGGGTACGCATTGGCCCTGTTCAATCTCGCGGGCCTCGAGGCGGCGCAGGGTCGCCCGGATGTCGCCGCCCGCCACCTCGAACGCGGCCTCGCCCTCCAGCCGGAAAATGGCCAGGCGCACAACGAACTCGGCGCCCTCTACGCGGCCATGGGCCGGCCCGCGGAGGCCATCCCGCATTTTGAGCTGGCCGTCCGGATCAATCCGGATGTGCTCGATCCCCGGCTCGGACTGGCCTCCGCCCTTGGGGCCGCGGGCCGCGCGGAGGAAGCCGAGGCGCTGCTCCGCGCCGCCCTGAAACTGGCCCCGCTCGACTCGCGGATCCACGTCCTGATGGGATTCCTCCTGCTGCGCCGAGGCGCGGACGGAGCGGAGGGCCATTTCCTCGCGGCACGCGCTCACGACCCCGAAGCGCCGGGGCCGTACTACGGGCTGGCGCTCTATCATTCAACCGCCGGTCGCGCCGGCGACGCGCGCGCCGCGTGGGATGCGGCGCGCGCGCGCGATCCGGATCGCGCCGCCTACCGCGCGCTCGTGCGTGAAGCCCCCGCGCTCGCCCAATGGGAATAGATGGACGGCAACCCCGCTTCATCCGGACAGCGGAGTCCGATCGTTGGCGCGCGCGGGATCATTCATAGCGCAGCGCATTAATGGGGTTCAGCAGCGCGGCCTTGCGGGCGGGCCAGAGGCCAAAGACCAGCCCGGTCAGCGCCGAGAAACCGAACGCCAGCGCGACGGACTGGCCCGTGATGGAAATTGCCCATCCCGCGAAGGCGGACAGGGCCACGGCCACGCCGGCGCCCAGCGCGATGCCGAGCAGGCCGCCGGTGACGCTGACGGCGATCGCCTCCACGAGAAACTGGCCGAGGATGTCGCGGCGTCGCGCGCCGACGGCTTTCCGGATGCCGATTTCACGCACGCGCTCCGTCACGGAAACGAGCATGATGTTCATGATTCCGATTCCTCCGACGACCAGCGAAATCGCGGCGATGGTGGAGAGCAGGACCGCCATGGTGCGGCTGGTTTCGGTCAGGGCCGAGAGCATTTCAGCCATGTTCTGCACATGGTAGGCGTCGGTGACGCCCTCGGGGATGCGCTGCCGTTTCTGCATCAAGGCGAGTACCGATTCCTGCGCCCGCGGAATCTCGTCTTCGTCTTCAATTTCCATCTCGACGGCGTCCAGGTACTCGCGGCCGGCCAGGCGGTACATCGCGGTGGAAAGCGGAATGATGACGATGTCGTCCCGGTCGCGCCATGGCGAGGAGCCCTTTTCGGGCAGCACGCCGACCACCTGGAAAATCACGCGGTTGATCCGGATTTGCTGTCCAATCGGATTCTCCCCTGCAAACACCTCGCGGACCAGGGTCCGTCCGACCACGGCCACGCGCGCCCGCAGGCGGAGGTCATCCTCCGTCACGTAGCGGCCGAGGGTGGGCCGCATCGCGCGGATATCCGCATGGCCGGGCTGGACGCCCGTGACCTCCGTGTTCCAATTCCGGCCCTGGAAGACCACCTGTCCGCGCGCGGAGACGGTGCCGGAGATCCGCCGGATGCCGGGCACGCCATCCGTGATGGCGCGGACATCCTCAAGACGGATGCGGCTCACCTGGCCGGCTTGCATCCGGACGCCGCCGCTTTGACGCGCGCCGGGGCGCAGGATCAGGAGGTTCGCGCCGAGCGTGGAGAACTGCGCGCGGATCGCCTCGCGCGCGCCGGCGCCGATCCCGAGCATCGCGATGACCGATGCCACGCCGATCAGGATCCCGAGCAGGGACAGGAACGCCCGCATTTTGTGCGCCCACAGCGCGCGTCCCGCCAGCCGGAAATACGTCGCCACCGCGCGCAGGTCGTGGCGGACGGACGAAACGGCCGGGACCGCGGCGGCCGCCGGCGGAAGGGCGGACGGGGTCGTCGGCGATCCGCGCGATTCCTCCTTCTGGATCCGGCCATCCCGCACGTGGATGATCCGGCGCGCGTAGTCGGCGATGTCCCGCTCGTGGGTCACGAGAATGATGGTGATCCCTTTTTCGTTCAGGCCCTTCAGCAACGCCATGAGCTCATGCGCGCTGGCCGAGTCGAGATTGCCGGTCGGCTCGTCGGCCAGGATGACGCGCGGTCCCGTGGCGAGCGCGCGGGCGATGGCGACCCGCTGCTGCTGGCCGCCCGACAATTCGTTCGGCCGGTGCTCCATGCGGTGCTGCAGGCCGACCTGTTGCAGCAGGTCCGCGATCAAGCCCGCGCCCGCGGCTGAGCGGCTGTAGAGCAGGGGCAGCGCCGTGTTTTCACGGGCGGTCGTCCGGGGCAGGAGATTAAACTGCTGGAAGACGAACCCGAATTCCTCATTCCGGATCCGGGCCAGTTCGTCTTCAGCGCAGGCCGATACCTCGCGCCCGGCCAGTTGGTAGGAGCCGCCGTCGGGCACGTCGAGCAGACCCAGGACGTGCATCAGGGTGGATTTGCCCGATCCCGAGGGCCCCATGATGGCGACAAATTCGCCCGCCCCGATCGCCAGGGAGACCCCGCGGAGCGCGTCCACGCGCGTGTCTCCGAGGTGATAGACCTTGGAGACATCGCGGAGCTGGAGCAGGGGCTGCATACGCGCGGCGAGGCTAACTCCGGCGCCGGCCCGGGGCCGGCGACAGGGGCGTGCGCTTGGGATCGGATCGTTCGCCGAGGTTCAATTCTTCAACCAGGACCTTCGCGCCCTCCTCAATGCCGGAGCGGATTTCAACCATCCGTCCGTCGTCCCATCCCACCTGGACCTCGCGCGATTCCGGGCTGTCCTTCGGACGGCCGGCCGGCACCCGAACCTTGCGCGTGGCGCCTTCCCCGGCCACCGCCTCCAGCGGAAGGATCAGCACGTCGTTGGTCTGGCGCAGCACGAAGGTGACCGCCGCCGACATGCCGCTGCGGATAAAGGCGGGCGCCTCCTCCGGCAGTACCTCAATGTTGTAGATCGTGACATTGTTGACCGTCTTCGCTTCGTAGGCGATATGCTCGACGCGGGCGGGCAGGATCTGCTGCGCGTAGGCATCGAGCCGGATTTCGGCGCGCTGGCCCGCCGCGATGCGCGCCATGTCCGTCTCATCCACCTGGGCCCGGACGATCAGGCGGTCGGACAGGACGAGCAACGGCTTGTCGGCCGACACCGCCTGCCCGGGCTCCAGGCTGCGCGCGATCACCGTGCCGTCGAGCGGGGCGATGACGGGCGTCGGTTTGTACAGCTGCTCCCACCGGGCTAGTTCACCGGTCCCCCGCGCGCGCGCGGCATCGAGCAGCGTGGCGCGTTCGTTTGAGCTGACCCATGCGACAATCTGTCCGCGCGCGACGGCGTCGCCCTCGTTCACCAGCACCTGCTCGACGCGACCCGCCACCGGGCTCGCGAGTTCCAGCCGGATCTGCGGCTCCAGCACGCCGGTCGAGAGGACGGTTTCCCGGATGGCGCCGCGCTCGACGGTCGTTTCCCGCCAACGCGGGGCGGCATCGCGGGCGGACCGTTCGCGCCACCACCAGGCGGCGGCGGCCAGCAGGGCGAGGAGGACGGCAAACAGGATTTTTTTCATGGGGCGGGCAGGGGGGTGACGCCGCGCACGCGGTTCCATTCGGCGGTTGCGAGGGCGGCATCCCGCTCGCCGGCCAGCAGGGCCTGCTGGCGTTGGATCAATTCGTCTTCGATCTGGTCCCAGTTCTGGAAGCTGAGCAGCCCGTTGGCATATTGTTCTCGCGCGATTTCGGCCCGGACCTCGGCCGCTTCCAGAAACGCCGCCTGGACCTCGCGCCGCTCCCGCGCATCGCGCAGGCCGGCCCAGCTCGATTCGAGGTCGAGCTGGATCTGCTGCGTGACCTTCAGGAACTCGGCCTGCGCCTGGCGGTGGGCGGCCTTCGCCGCCGCGTGCTCGTTCACCGTCCGGCCGCCGGTGAAAAGGGGGACCGAGAGCGAAGCGCCGACGCTCCACGCCTCCGTGTCCGGCGGCCAGGATTCGCCGCTCCGGTCAATGCCGGCGCGGAGGGCCACTTCGGGATACAGCCCGCTGCGGGCGGCCGCCACCGCGAGTCGCCGGTTTTCGAGCGCGGCCTCGGCGCCGCGCCAGCGCGGTGTCGCCCGGGCAAGTTCCCGCCATTCGGGCGTCGCGTCGGGTTCGGCGGATTGCCACTCGCCGCGCGCCACCCAGGCCTCGCGATCGCCGGCGCCGATGCTGTTCGCGAGCGCGCGTTGCTGGACGGCGATCGCGCGCCGGGCCTGCCCGACATCGAATCCCGCCTGCCGGGCCGTCGCCTGGGCGCGCAACAGGGAGCCCTTGTGTTCGCTGCCGGCGTCGTGGCGGAGCGCGACGAGATCCAGGTTCCGGCCGCGTCGCTCCGCGATGGCCTCCGCCAGGGCGGCGCGCTCCTGCGCGTGGAGCAGTTCGATGAAGGCGGAATGCACCGACGCGCCGACATCCGCGCGGGCCTCGAACCATTCGGCCTCCGCCTGTTTCCATGCCTGCTCCGCCTGCGCGACGCGGACGCGGTCCGCAAAACCCGCAAACAGCGTGTAGTCCGCCGAGAGGCCCGCGCTGGTTCGTTCCGAGGCGTCGCCCGCGCGGTCGTCGGAGTCGCTTCGCGACCAGCCGGCGGTGCCGGACAGGGCCGGCCAGAAGGCCGCGCGCCGGGCCGCGCGGTCATAGCCCGCTTTGGCCAGCGCCTCCCGCGCGGCGAGCAGTTCGGGGTTTGAGGCGGCGGCCTGCGCGACCGCTTCCTCGATCGTGAGCCATCGGGCGGTGTGGGCCCCGGCGTACGCCGAAAGGACGGGCGCGACCGCGGCCACAACACATGGAATGAGCAAGCGCATCGGGTACGATGCCCGGAGGATACGCCATGCCCCGGAAAAGACAAAGTCAATGCGCCCCGGCCGGCCAGCCGAGCGGGCGGGCGCGGGATGATCCGCGCGTCAGGGCCCCGCGGTAGGCGCGGGCGCGTAGCCGGCGCGGGCGGCGAACCCGGGCGACATGATTTCGCGGAACGACGCCTCGCCCTCGCGCAGGACGAAAAGCGCTTCCGCGTCCGTGTGATCGGCCAGCCAGGGCAGGCCCTCGTCCGGCCCCATCACGAAGAGCGTGGTTGCGAGTGCGTCCGCCCATGCGCCGCTGTTGGCCACCACGGTCACGCTGGCCACGCGGCTGGTCGCGGGCCGCGCCGTGCGCGGGTCGAAAATATGCGAGTAGAGCGCGCCGTCCGGTCCGCGCAGGTAGTTGCGGTAATCCCCGGAGGTGGCCACGGCGCCCTCCCGGATGGACAGCACCGCCTCGAGTTCGGCGCCGGGCTCGGCGTCCAGGGCGGGGCGCTCGATGCCGATTCGCCACGGCAGCCCGCTGAGATTGGCGCCCCGCACAACGGTCTCCCCGCCGACATCCACGTACAGGTTCGTGAACCCGCGCGACAGCAGCAGGTCGGCGACCGTCTGGGCGGCATAGCCGGGTGCGATCGCGTTGAACACGAGGCGCAGGCCCGGGTGCGCCTTCTGGAGCAGGTTCGAGGACAGCACGGTCAGTTTGGCATGGCCGCATTGCGCGAGCGCCTCCTCCTGCTCGGCGGGGGAGGGCATGCGCTTCGGGCCGGTTCGGCCGAAGCCCCAGGCATCGAACAGCGGGGCGAAGGTGGGGTCGAAAGCGCCGCCGGAGGCCTGGGCCAGTTCGAGCGACAGGCTGGCCAGTTCGGCGATGCGGGACGGCACCTCGATCGGCGCGAGGCCCGGGTTGTCGTTGAACCGGGAGAGCGGACTGTCCGGCAGCCATGTGGACAGCTCGCTGTTCATGTCGTCCAGCAGGACCTGGATCTCCCGCTGCAGCGCGGCCGCCTTCCGCTCGGTGAGCCGCCGGTCCACGATCTGCACCGTATACGTGGATCCGAAAATCGGGCCCGTCCACTTCCACAGGCGCGGGGTGCGATCGCGCTGCGTTGTGTAGACGAAGAATGCCGCCAGGACCGCCAGCACCCCGAACGCCCTGGCGGGATGGAAACGGCGGGGCTGGAGGATTTTCATATCGAGCGGACCGGTGTCCCGCGACCGGGTTCCGGCCGCAGCCTGCCGGTCACTTCCCCTAGAACTCGTCGTACGCGATCTGCTCCTTTTCGACGCCGAGGTCGAAGAGCATCTTGTTGACGGCGGCGATCATCGGGGGCGGGCCGCACAGATAGAACTCGATCTCCGTCGGATCGGGATGTTTTTTCAGATACTGCTCCAGCACGACCTGGTGGATGAAACCCTTGTGGCCCGTCCAGTTGTCCTCCGGCTGCGGCTCGCTCAACGCGACGTTGAACTTGAAATTCGGAAAGTCCCGCTCGATGGCCCGGAATTCCTCCTCGTAGAACATCTCCCGCAGCGAGCGCGCGCCGTACCAGAAGGATACGTTTCGCGCGGTCTTCCGGGTGTGGAACAGGTCGAAGATATGGCTGCGCAGCGGGGCCATGCCGGCGCCGCCGCCGATGTAGAGCATCTCTCTGTCCGTCGGCTTGGCGAAGAACTCGCCGAAAGGCCCGCTGATCCAGACCTTGTCGCCGGCTTTCAGGCTGTAGATGTAGCTCGAGGCGATGCCGGGTTTGATCCCGGGCATATTTGGTGGCGGGGTGGCGATACGCACGTTGAGCATCACCCGGTTGCCCTCGGCCGGATGATTGCCCATGGAGTAGGCGCGGAAGCAGGGCTCCTCGTTCACGCACGCGAGGTCGAACAGCTTGAATTTCTCCCACGCGTCGCGGAATTTCGGGTCTATGTCGAACTCTCTGAATTTCACGCTGTATTTCGGGATGTCTATCTGGATGTAGCCGCCGGCCTTGAACTTCAGGTCCACGCCGGGCGGCAGGTCCACGACGAATTCCTTGATGAAGGTCGCGACGTTGCGGTTCGAGCGCACGGTGCCCTCGAACTTCTTGATTTCCAGCACCTCGTCGGGCACGTGGATCTTGAGGTCGTTCTTCACCTTGAGCTGGCAGGCGAGGCGCTGGCCTTCTTTGGCCTGCTGCTTGTTGATGTGCCCGGTCTCGGTGGGGAGGATGGAGCCGCCGCCTTCCTTGACGTTGCACCGGCACATCGCGCAGGTGCCGCCGCCGCCGCAGGCGGACGGCAGGAAGATCTTCCGGTCGGCCAGCAGACTCAGCAGGCTCTTCCCCGGGGTCGCCTCCAGCACCTTGGCGCCGTCATTGATGTCAATCCGCACGGTGCCCGACGGCGCGAGTTTCCGGGACGCCCAGATGATGCCGAGCACGAGAAGGAGGATCAACCCGGTGAAGACGGCGACGCTGGCAACGACGTAGGTGGTGTCCATGGTGATCGGTTCCGTTCGATGGGTGCTGGGTCAAAACCTACAAATTGATGCCCGCGAAGCTCATGAAGCCGAGCGCCATCAGGCCGGTGATGATCATCGTGAGCCCGAGGCCGCGCAGGCCGTCCGGGACGTGCGAGTAGCGGAGCTTCTTCCGGATGCCCGCCATCGCGGTGATGGCGAGCGCCCACCCGGCGCCCGACGAGAACCCGTACACGAGCGACTGGTCCAGGTGATACTCGCGTTCGGCCATGAAGAGCGAACCGCCGAGGATCGCGCAGTTGACCGCGATCAGGGGGAGGAAGATGCCGAGCGAGGCGTAGAGCCTCGGCACGTACTTGTCGAGGGTCATCTCGACGATCTGCGTCATGAATGCGATGGTCGAGATGAAGCAGATGAAGGTCAGGAACGACAAATCCAGCGACTCCAGCGAGGGATGGATCCACTTCATCGCGCCGGGATTGAGAAAAAAGTTCAGGATGAACCAGTTCGCCGGCACGGTGATCGTCTGCACGAAGATCACGGCGAGTCCCAGGCCCGTCGCCGTCTCGATCTTTTTCGAGCACGCGAGGAACGAACACATCCCCAGGAAGAAGGAGAGCAGGATGTTTTCGATGAAGATGTTCTTGATCGCCAGATTTACGAGTTCCATGGGGGCGCTCCTAAGCGGTTTCAAATTTCCTGGTGAGCTGGCGCTGCGCCCAAATGAGCAGGCCGAGACAGAAGAATGCGCCCGGCGCGAGCAGCATCAGGCCGTTGCCCTGGTAGCCCTCCGGCAGTAGCCGGTGGCCATGCCACGTCCCGAAGCCGAGGATCTCGCGGATCGAACCGACGCTCAGCAGCACGGCGCTGTAGCCCAGGCCGTTGCCGACGCCGTCGAGGAAGGAGGGAAGCGGCGGATTCTGGAGCGCATAGGCCTCGAGGCGGCCCATGACGATGCAGTTCGTGATGATCAGGCCGACGAACACGCTGAGCTGGCGGCTGACGTCGAACAGGTAGGCGCGGAGGAACTGGTCCGCCACGATCACCAGCGTGGAGACGACGGCGAGCTCCACGATGATGCGGATCTTCGCCGGGATCATGTTCCGCATCAGCGAGATCGCGAGGTTCGAGAACGCCGTGACGATGGTGAGACTCAGCGCCATCACGATCGCGGTTTCCACCTTGGTCGTCACGGCGAGCGACGAACAGATCCCGAGGATCTGGATGGTGACGGGGTTGTTTTCGGACAGCGGGTCAATAATGACTTTCTTGAGATTGGCAGCCATGGCACTCCCCTTATGACCGGCGGATCAAGCTGAAATACTTCTCGTACAAATCAAGGTCGCGGTTGATGAACTTGGTCACGCCCTTGCCGGTGAGCGTCGCGCCGCTGATGCCGTCCACCGCGTGGTCATTGCCCTGCGGGTAGCGGTCGGCCACCGTGCCCTTGACGACTTCGAAGCCCTGCCGCCGCCCGTCGGCGAACACGCGCTTGCCCTTGAAATTGGATTGGAACCAGTCCTTTTCCACCTCGCCGCCGAGGCCCGGGGTTTCGCCGTGGCGGTAGAACGTCACGCCCGCGACGGTCGCCAGGTCCCGTTCCAGGGCGAGGTACCCGTAGATGGTGGACCACAGCCCCTTGCCGGAAACGGGAAACGCGTACTTCAGGATCTCGCCGTCCCGCTCGTAGGTGTAAAGCGGCAGGCGCGCGCGTTCCGCGATCTCCTTCGCGCCGACCTGCGCGCTGGTCAGCCCCTCCACCGGCCGGCCGGTCGCGCCGTCGAGGATCACCTCGCGGATGTTCTCGCGAAAGATGCGCTCGACCTCCGCGCCGGAGAGGGCCCGGCCGCCCGCGTCGCGCGTGGCCACGCCGAAGGCCTTCAGGACGTTCAGCTTCCGGTCGAGTTCGACGTTGAAGTCCTGCTTCGCCTTCAGCGACGAGGCCGCCACGGACAACAAGAGGCTGCAGACAATGCAGACGACGGCTGCGAAAAAGACCACGAACCCGTCGCCTTTCGGTTTAGGCGTAGACATGGCGCGACCTCCGCTTGATGTGCGCCTGGACGACGTAATGATCGACCAGCGGCGCCATCACGTTCATGAACAGGATGGCAAGCATCGTGGCTTCGGGGTAGGCGGGATTCGCCACGCGGATGAGGAGGATCAGGAAGCCGATCAGGAGGCCGTAGATCCACTTGCCGGGATTCGTCGCCGCGGCGGAGACGGGATCGGTCGCCATGAAGACGGCGCCGAACGCGAAGCTGCCGATCGCCATGTGATACCAGAAGGGCAGGTCCGCCAGCGGCTTCAGGTTCTCCCCGCCGGCCGCCTGGAAGACGTAGGAGCCGGCGACGAGGCCGAGCGCCGCTCCGGCCATGATGCGCCAGGAGCCGACGCCGGAGAGAATGAGGATGAGCGCGCCGATCGCGCAGGCGACCACCGAGGTCTCGCCGATGCTGCCCGGCTCCAGGCCGATGAGCATGGATTTCAGGGTGAAGCCCGCGTGGTTGAGCGACTCGATGATCGTCTCGTCTCCGTGCGGCGCCATTCCGATGCCGAGGGGCGTCGCCCCGGTCCAGCCGTCCGGCCCGCTGGCCCAGACCTTGTCGCCGCTGATCTGCGCGGGATAGGCGAAGTAGAGGAACGCGCGCGCCGTCAGCGCCGGATTCAGGACGTTGAAGCCCGTGCCACCGAAGATCTCCTTGCCGATCACGACGCCGAATGTGATGCCGGCGGCGACCTGCCAGAGCGGAATCGTGGGCGGAAGCGTGAGCGGGAACAGCAGTCCGGTCACCAGAAAGCCCTCGTTGATCGGGTGCTTGCGCACGATCGCGAAGAGGACCTCCCACAACCCGCCCACCGCGTAGGAGGTGATGATGATCGGCATGCAGAGGATGAGCCCGCGCACGAGATGGTCGAGGAAGGCCGCGCCGGCGACGCCGTGGTTGAGGTTGTGCTGGTAGCCCGCGTTGAAAATGCCGAACAGCGTGGCGGGGATCAGCGCCAGGACCACCATGATCATCGTTCGCTTGAGGTCCAGTTGGTCGCGTACGTGCGGGGCGCCGTGCGTGACCTCCGCCGGCGTGAGCAGGAACGTTTCGTTCGCCTCGTGCAGCGGATAGAGCCGCGCGAATTTTCCGCCCGGCAGAAACTTCGGGCGCGCCTTGTCCATCTGTCGCTCAAGGAACTTTTTCATATTCGTATCGTGGGCGGGCAGGAGGCGGGGCGTCGGGCGAGGGAAGGGGTGTCAAACGACCGCCGCCGGTCCTGCCCCCGCTCCTTCTCCCACTCTCCGTTCCTTCTCCCCGCCTAAATTCCCTCTTTTTCAATGTCGGCAAGGCCCTTGCGGATGATGCCGACCAGATCCATCTTCGACGGGCAGGCGAAGGCGCATACGGCGTAGTCCTCCGGCAGCGTCTCCAGGATGCCGAGCTTCACCGCCTCATCGGTGTCGTTCGCGAGGACCGCGCGGATCACATAGTCCACCAGGATGTTCAGCGGCATGTACGCGTCGTAGAAGCCGGTCAACACCATCGGGCGGAGCTCTCCGTGCTGGTTCGTGCCCAGAGACCATTCCCGGGACAGGCCGCCCAGCCAGCGGGATGCGAACGCGCGGGATGCGCTGAAGAAATTGAATCCGGGCATCGCCCAGCCCAGCAGATGCCGCTCGCGGTCTTCCGGCAGGACGGTGAACGCGGAGTCCTGCAGCTGGATTACCTCGCCGTCGGCGATTTTCTCACCGGAGAAGATGTCGCCGCGGATGACGCGCTGTTCGCCCGGCGAAAGACGGCCCTCCAGCAGGGCGGCGAGCGGCTGGCCGATCCGGATCGAATAGTAGCGGCGCGCGCCTTCGGCCACCCCGGGGCCGCCCAGCGCGACGACGCGATGCGAAGGCATCTCGCCGTTCAAGAGCAGGTGGCCGATCAGCAGCAGATCCACCGCCTTGACCGTCCACACAATGTCGGCCGGCGCCATGGGATCGAGCCGGCTGATGTGCACGCTCGGATTTCCGGCGGGGTGGGGCCCCTCGAAGGTGTGCACCTCCACGTGGCGCGCCTCGGTCAGGGCGGCCGCATGAGTCTTGGCCCCGTTGAGACAGAGGAAGACCCTTCCGGGTGTCAGGCGCGTCATCGCGTCCAACCCGGCCTGGAACGCCGTTTCGCGGCCCTTGATCAACACGTTGATGTCGGCCTGGTACGGGCCGGACGCCATGCCGTTCACGAAGATGGATTTGGGGGTGGCGGCGGGTTGGGCGGCCCGTCCGAACGGGCGCTGCCGGATCAGATTAATCAGGCCGGTTTGCTGCAATTGTTCGAGCAGGACGGCGCGATCAGCGCCCCGGATGCTGCCGGGGTCGTATCGCGGAAACGGGACCGCCTCGTCGCGGCCGTCGCATGCGATGAGGATCCGCTCGACCCTGCGCCGGGCCCCGTACGTGATCGAGTGCACCGTGCCGGATGCCGTGGCGACGCCGCGCAGCGCCGGGTTGTTCTTGTCGTGGAACAGCGGCTGGCCCCGCTTGACCGCATCGCCCTCCTTCACGTCGAGGCGCAGTTTGATGGGTCCGAATTCGGCGGGGACCAGCGCAACCGTCGAGGCCGCGGGCGCCTCCACGATGGAAAAATCCGGCGCCCCGGCGAGCTTGATATCGAGACCTTTTCGGATGGTAAACGATGCCATAACGTCCTTCCCGCAAAGCGCCCCCGGGGCGGGCTGAAAATCGCGTCAGAATATATGCAATACGCATGATGTCAATGGCGAGCGGGCGGAAATAATTCGCGCGCGTTTCAATTCGGCGCCGTTCGCCGGAGCGCGCGCGGGCGGACGCGCGCCGGCGCGGCGCCGAGCCGAAAATCCGCCGCGATTCCTTTGACAGCCATACGGCGGTGCAGCATAGTGACGGCAGCGAAGGCAGAAGCCGGCATGATGTCTCCAGTATCCATTGATGAGGGACTGCGCGATGTGCGCGCGCTGATCGCCAACGCGTTGGACCGGACCGTATTGAGCCGCCTGACGGGGGACACCGCCGAGCTCGTGGCCAGCGGCAAGATGCTGCGGTCCCGCCTTATTTTCCATGTCGGTCCCGCCGCCCGCGTCCCGCGCGACACGCTGCTCCACTCGGCGGCGGCGGTCGAAATGGTCCACGGCGCGAGCCTGCTGCATGACGATGTGATTGATGGCGGCTACCTGCGCCGCGGCTCGCCCACCTTCTG
The DNA here is from genome assembly GCA_964388845.1 of uncultured Verrucomicrobiota bacterium. Lineage (GTDB taxonomy): Bacteria > Verrucomicrobiota > Kiritimatiellia > CAIVKH01 > CAIVKH01 > JAMLJG01. The sequence goes on along the minus strand of CAYMCD010000018.1, from coordinate 22,633 downwards.
GGTCGAACGGGGCATTTCGGGGGCGATTCTCGTGGGCGACATGCTGTTGTTCAAGGCCGTCGAGCTCATGTGCGAAGTGGAAGACGGACGCCTGACCCCGCTGCTGGTCAAACTCACCGGGGAGGTGTGCGACGCCGAGTCGGAGCAGGAGCTGCTGCTTCGCGGCCAGGCGCCGAGTTGGGACAACTGCGTGCGTATCGCCCGCCGCAAGACCGGCGCGCTGTTCGCGTTCGCCGCCGGCGCCTGCGGGACCGGCGACCCGGCGCTGACCGCCGCCCTGATCGAATCCGGATATGCCGTGGGCACCGCTTACCAGCTCGCGGACGATATCCTCGACGTGAACGGAAGCGAGGAGGAGTCCGGCAAGACCCTCGGCAGCGACGAGGCCCGCGGCAAGACCGCTGTCGGCGCGCTGCCCGCCCGGGAACAAGCGGAGGCCATCGCGTCCGTCGAGCGCCTCTGCGCGAAATCGGAACACGCCCTCGAGGCGTGGCCCGCGGTTCACCAGGGATGGCGCGCCTTCATGCAGGCAGACATGCGTCCGGCCCTGCGCAAGCACCTGGCCCTTGCGGCCAAGTAGACGTTCCGTGGGCCTTCGCGCGCCGGCCCCCCCGCTGCATCAGCGGCCTTCGTCCGCGCGGCGCGCTCAGCGAAGCGTGAAGGCGGAAAACGACGCGGCGAGCAGCAGCAGAATGCAGATCCGGCGGATGCCGTCCGCCCGGGCGCCGCCCCGCCGGGCGACGGGCAGGAGCCCGCCCACCGCCAGCAACACGAGGAATTTGAAACCGACCACGCCGTTGAAATGCCCGCCAAGGGTATGTCCGTTCACCTTGCCGTACATCAGGGCGCCGAGGAGCAGGCCCAGGCCCAATAAAATGTTCCAGAGCCGCGTCGCGCTGCGCAGCGTGGCGGCGTCCGCGCGGGCCGCGGTGGAAAGGCCAATCTGGTAAACCAGCAGGCCGCCCAGCAATCCGACCATGCAGGTGACATGCGCCCATCGAAGCAGTTCGTATGCCGGCATCGCGACCTCCCCCCGTTCAGTCCTTGCCCTTCGAATCGGAGCGCTTGATCCGTTCGGACGCCTGCCGCCGGGCTTCGTCCGGTGTCCCCGTGGCGAGCGCCTCATCCACAAGCAGCACCACTTCCTCGCGATTGACTTCGAGCACGCCTTCACCCGTGTAGAAATGCTGTTCCGCCCCCCCGGCATTCACCGTGCAGAGACCCGGCCGGACCGCCGCGATCATGGGCGCGTGTCCCGGCAGTATGCCGAACCCGCCCATCGCGCCGGGCGCGGACACGTGGCCCGCCGGGCCTTCGAAGGCCCGGCCGCCGGGACTGAGAATGGAAAACTTGAAGGAAGGGCTCATGGAATTGTGAGTTGGCTCGGGATGCGGGGGGATGTTGGGTGACGATTTACGCGCGATGCCTGTCGCCTGTCTCCTAATTCCCCGCCTTCATCTTCTTCGCCTTCGCCAGCGCCTCATCAATGTGGCCGACCATGTAGAAGGCCTGCTCGGGGATGTCGTCGTGCTTTCCTTCCAGCACCTCCTTGAAGGAGCGGACCGTGTCGGCCACCTGCACATAGGCGCCGTGCATGCCGGTGAATTGCTCCGCGACGTGGAAGGGCTGCGAGAGGAACCGCTGGATCTTGCGGGCGCGGGAAACGGTCGCGCGATCCTCCTCGGAGAGTTCGTCCATGCCGAGGATCGCGATGATGTCCTGCAGCTCCTTGTAGCGCTGGAGGATTTCCTTCACACCCCGGGCGACCTGGTAGTGCTCAGCGCCGACGACGTCCGGCGTCAGCACGGATGACGAGGAGGCAAGGGGATCCACGGCGGGGTAGATGCCCAGCTCGGCGATGGGGCGCGAAAGTTCGGTGGTGGCATCAAGGTGCGCGAAGGTGGCGGCGGGGGCCGGATCGGTATAATCGTCCGCCGGGACATACACCGCCTGGATCGAGGTGATGGAGCCGTTCTTTGTGGACGTGATGCGCTCCTGCAATTCGCCCATGTCGGTTGAAAGCGTGGGCTGGTATCCGACGGCGGAGGGGATGCGGCCCAGCAGCGCGGAGACCTCGGCGCCGGCCTGGGTGAACCGGAAGATGTTGTCCACGAACAGCAGCACGTCCTGCCGCATCTCGTCGCGGAAGTATTCCGCGATCGTCAGGGCGGACAGCGCGACGCGCGCGCGCGCGCCCGGCGGCTCGTTCATCTGGCCGAAGACCATCGCGGTCTTTTCGATGACGCCGGATTCCTTCATTTCGCGGAAGAGGGCGGTGCCCTCGCGGGTGCGCTCTCCGACGCCGGCGAAAACGGAGTAGCCGCCGTGCTCGGTGGCGATGTTGCGGATGAGTTCCTGGATCAACACCGTCTTCCCGACGCCCGCGCCGCCGAAGAGGCCGATCTTGCCGCCTTTCTTGTACGGCGCCAGCAGATCAATCACCTTGATGCCGGTGACCAGGATCGAATCCTTCGTGTCCTGTTCCTTGAATTCCGGGGCCGGCCGATGGATCGGCAGATTCTTTTCCGCGCGGATGGGGCCCTGGTTGTCAATCGGCTCGCCGAGCAGGTTCATGACGCGCCCGAGTGTTCCGGCGCCGACCGGCATCCGGATGCCCTCGCCGGTGTCCGCGACCTCGGTGCCCCGCTTGAGGCCGTCGGTGGTGTCCATCGCGATGGTCCGCACGGCGTTGTCGCCGAGGTGCTGCGCGACTTCCAGCGTCAGGTTGCCCGTCTCCGGTCCGATGAACGGATTGGTGGCCTTCAGCGCCGCGTAGATCGGCGGCAGGTGGCCGGACGGAAACTCGACGTCCACGACCGCGCCTGTGACCTGGGACACGCGTCCGGTGGCTTTGACCGCATCGGTTGTCGTTTGTGCATTCATGTCATTTTCCTCAATCGGTGGGGCGATGGGACGCTTGGATCGAAGGCGCGGTGGGGTGATGGAGCGATGGGCGGAATACTCCAGTACTCCAGCCCTTCATTCCTCCACCCGTCCATTCCCCGTTCCTCATCCCTTCAGCGCCTCCGCGCCGGATACGATTTCGATCAGTTCCTTCGTGATGGAGGCCTGGCGCGCGCGGTTGCGCAGCAGCGTATACGTCCGGCTCATCTTGGTGGCGTTGTTCGTGGCGCTGTCCATCGCGGTCATCCGCGCGCCGTTCTCGCCCGCCGCGTTTTCCAGCAGGGCGAAGTACACCTCGAAATCCACGATTTTGGGCAGCAGCGTCCGCAGCAATTCGGCCTGGGCCGGTTCCAGGATATAATCCTCCTGGATGCCCCGCGCCCCGACCGCGATGGCGGCGGGTTCGATCGGCAGCAGTTTGCGGATGACGGGCCGTTGCGACAGCGGGTTGTTGAAATGGTTGAAGGCGACGAAGACCTCATCCGCCGCGCCCCCGGTGAACGCGCCACGCAGGTCCTCCCCGATGCGCAGGGCGTCGGACGGCGTCGGCCGCTGCGTGACGCCCTCGTACACGCGGTCCACGGCCACCCGGTTGCGGAAAAAAAGCCAGCCGCGGCGCCCCGCGAACGCGAAGCGAAAATTGCGTTCCAGCTGCTGCGGCATCTGCATCCATCGGGACACGTGTTTGATCAGGTTGTTGTTGAAGCCGCCGCACATGCCCTTGTCCGACATGACCAGCAGGACGAGCGTGTTCCGCCCGCCGGGCCGCTTCCGCAACAGCGGGTGCGCGCGATGGTCCACCGAGGCGGCCAGGCGGCCGAGCATGTCCTGCAGTTTTCCCGCGTAGTGCAGGGCCTTCCGCTGCGCGTCCATCGTGCGGTAGAGCTTGCTGGCCGCGACCATTTTCATGGTCTTGGTCATCTTGCGCGTATTGGCCAGGCTCGCCAGCTTGGCTTTATATTCCTTGAGAGATGGCATGTTGGTGGAGGCGTCCGGTGTCCGGTAATCGGTGACCGGTCACGGGTTGCTGGTCACCGGTTACTTCTTCGAAAACGTCCTCTTGAAATCCGTCAGCGCGTCGATCAGCGCCTTCTTGACCTCGTCCGTCATGGCCTTCTTTTCGCTGAAGAGGCGGACGAACCCGGCATAGGGGCCGTCGAGCGCCTCGTTCAGGCTGCGCTCGAAATCCTTCACCCGCGCGGCGGGGACATCGTCGAGGAATCCGTTGGTGCCCGCGAAGATGATGGCGACCTGTTTGGCCACCGGCAGCGGCTCGTGCACGCCCTGTTTCATGATCTCCATGAGGCGTTGCCCGCGGTCGAGCTGTTTGCGCGTGGCCGGGTCGAGATCGGAGGCGAACTGCGAGAACGCCGCCAGCTCGCGGAATTGCGCGAGTTCGAGGCGCAGCGATCCGGCGACCTGCTTCATCCCCTTGACTTGCGCGTCGCCGCCTACGCGGGAGACCGACAGGCCGGCGTTCATCGCCGGGCGCTGGCCCGCGTTGAACAAATCGGATTCGAGGAAGATTTGCCCGTCGGTGATCGAAATCACGTTCGTCGGGATGTACGCGGACACGTCGTTCGCCTGCGTCTCGATGACCGGCAGCGCGGTGAGCGAGCCGCCGCCCTTCTCCGCGCTCATCTTGGCCGCGCGCTCGAGCAGGCGGCTGTGAAGGTAGAAGATGTCGCCGGGGTACGCCTCGCGGCCGGGCGGCCGCCGCAGCAGCAGCGAGAGCTGGCGGTACGCCTGCGCCTGTTTGGTCAGGTCGTCGTAGACAATCAGCGCGTGCCGGCCGTTGTCGCGGTAGTATTCGGCCATCGCGCAGCCGGAATAGGCGGCGAGGAACTGCATCGGAGCCGGGTCCGACGCGGTGGCCGCGATGATCGTGGTGTATTCCATCGCGCCGTAGCGCCTCAATTTTTCCGCGACCTGCACGACGGTGGAACGCTTCTGGCCGATCGCCACGTAGAAACACCGGACGTTCTCGCCGCGCTGGTTGATGATGGTGTCAATGGCGATGCTGGTCTTGCCCGTCTTGCGGTCGCCGATGATCAGCTCGCGCTGCCCGCGCCCGATCGGCGTCAGCGCGTCAATCACCTTGAGGCCCGTCTGCATCGGCTCCTTCACGTCCTGCCGGTCAATGATCCCGGGCGCCTTCAATTCGATCGGCCGGGTCTCCCGGGCGGCGATCGGCGGGCCGCCGTCAATCGCGTTGCCCAGCGCGTCCACGATGCGGCCGGCGAGGGCGTCGCCCACCGGAACGGAGGCGATCTGGCCCGTCCGCCGGACTTCGTCGCCTTCCTTCACGGTCTCGACGTCGCCGAATACGCAGACGCCGACGTTGTCGGTCTCGAGGTTCAGCGCGAGGCCGCGGATGCCGGCGGAGAACTCGACCAGCTCGTTGGCCATCACATTGGAGAGGCCATGCACGCGGGCGATGCCGTCGCCGACGCTGATGACGGATCCGGTCTCATAGGTCTCTGATTTCAGCTCAAAATCCGCGAGCTGCTTTTTCAGGATCGCGGTGACTTCCTCGGGTCGTATCTGGAGTGCCATGGGTACCTCTAGGCCGTGCGCATGTTCCGGTGCATGAGTTCAAGTTGGTGATGGATGCTGTAGTCGTAAATCATGTCGCCGGCGCGGACCTGGAATCCGCCCAGCAGCGCCGGTACCACGCGGGTGACGGCCCGCACCTCCCGGCCCAATTTTTCCGAAAACCGGCTGACGAGCGCCTGGACCTGATCCTCCCGCATCGGATGCGCGGAGTGGATCTCGACCGTCTGGACGCCGCGCGCCTCGTAGTAGAGCGCCTCGAACTCCTGGATGGCGTCCGGCAGCAGGGTCGCGCGCCCCTTCCGGGCGAGAAACAGGACGAATCGCAGCGTCAGCGGGTCCACCCGCCCGTCGAGCAGGCCGGACCAGGAGCGCGCGCGATCTCCGCCCCGGGCGGCGAACGCCTGCACCAGGAGGAGAAATTGCGGTCGGTCCGCGGCCAGCGGCGCGAGGGCGGCCAGATCCTGGCGCACCACGCCGAGCCGGTCCTGTTCCTGGGCCAGTTCGAAGAGCGCGCGGGCGTAGCGGCGGGCGAGGGGGGATCGGGTCATGCGGTCACACCTGTTTCAGCATCCGGTCCACCAACGCGCGCCCGCGGTTCTCGTCGAGCTGGTCGGCGAGGATCTTGCGCGTAAGCCCGACGGCGAGGTCCGCGCTTTCGCGCCGCAGGTCGGCGAGGGCCTTCTCGCCGGCGATGGCGATCTCGCGCTGCGCATTGGCCAGCAGGATGCCGGCCTCGTCGCGCGCCTTCGCCTCGATGGTTTGCGCGGTTTCGACGGCGCCCTTCCGGGCCTGCTCGATGATGGCGCGCGCCTTGGCGTCCGCCTCGTCAATGAGCTGCTGCCGCCTCGTCTCGATTTCCGCATAGGCGGTCCGCGTCTTCTCGGCCTCTTCCATCGCGGTCCGGATCTGCTGCTCGCGCCGGTCCAGCGCGTCCAGGATCGGCTTCCAGGCCACCTTGTAGAGCACGAGCGCCAGCAGGCCGAAGGTGAGCCAGGTGAAGCCCATCATCGGCGCGCTGACCTCCACCGGGTTGGGGGCGTGCGCGTCGTGCGGCGCCGGCTGCCCGGCGTGGGCCGCGATGGGGTCCGCGGATTCGCTGTGGGATGGGTTCGCCATCGGCGTGCGCCCGCGGGCCTATTTCGCGATCAAGCAGATGACCGCGGCGAAGAGGGCCACGCCCTCGATCAGCGCGGCGGCGATGATCATCGCGCCCTGGATTTTCGGGGCGGCTTCCGGTTGCCGGGCGATGCCTTCCATCGCCGAGGCGGCCAGTTTTCCGATGCCGAGGCCCGCGCCGATCGTGACCAGACCCGCGCCGATTGCTGCCAGTGTACCCGTCATGTTCTGTCTCCTTCTGATGTCGTGTCGTTCGTTCCGGTGGCCGCCGCCGTCCCGTCTAGTGCGCGGGGTGATGAACCTGCGCGATAAACATGGCCGACAGCAGCGTAAAGACATAGGCCTGGAGGAAGCAGACCAGGATTTCAAGCAGGTAGATCGCGAGGGCGAGGCCGATCGCGGGATAGCCGAACGCGCCGTAGGTGACCGCGAGCCCGATCAGCGAGAAGAGCACCACGTGGCCGGCGAACATGTTGGCGAACAAGCGGATGGTCAGCGCGAACGCCTTGATGAACATGCCCATGAATTCGATCGGCACGAGGATGATCAAGACCGGCCACGGAACTCCGTGCGGGACGAATGCGTGCAGGAAGCCGCCAAAGCCGTTCCGGTGGATTGCCCCGCCGATCATCACCGCGAGCGTGATCAGCGCAAGGCCGGCGGTGACATTCACGTTGCCGGTCGCGGTGGAGAACAGCGGGACCAGGCCCATCAGGTTCAGCGTCAGGACGAAGAAGAAAAAGGTGCAGAGCAGGGGGGCCATCCTGCGCCCGTCCGCCTCGCCGAGGTTGGCGATGGCGATGTTGTCGCGCACGAACTTCACGAGGACCTCGAGCGCGTTCGCGAAACCGCGCGGCACGGGATCGCGGCGGCGGAAGGCGAGGGCGAAGGCGGCGGAGAGGATCACCGCGCCCAGCGCCAGCATGACCATGTGCAACGTCACGCCGTCCGGCAGGTGAATCTTGAGGAAGGGCAGGGCCCAGTGGTCCGAATCCACCACGTGGTGCATCACATAATCCATGACCGCGTCGCCGCGGCTGAGCGGGGCGGTGTCGGCCATGGTCAGCGGCACCCCGCGGGGGCGGCCTGGACCGCCCGGTTGACGACGATGATCTCCACGACCAGCATGACGAGATACATCGTCAGGAGACTCGTGGCGGCGGCGGCGGGCGGGAGGCCCGCGCGCACGGCAAATCCGAAGGCCGCGAGCAGGGCGAGGATCCGGATGAGACCGCTGCCCAGCCCGAGCATCAGGTCGAGCTGCGCGCGCCCGATCGAGCGGAGATAAAGCGCGATGCCGATGAGGCTTTGCAGCAGACCGAGCCCCGCGCCGAAGACCCAGGCCGCGCCCGGGCGCTCGCCCGTCGCCAGCAACGGGAGCGCCGCGGCCAGCGCCATGCCGAGCAGGGCGCCGGTCGCGATCAGCAGGGGGGTGGATATCGGCCGGTTCATTTCTTCGGTGGAGGCGACTGCCCGTCGTTCAATTGTCGAAAAACCTTCCAGCATTCATAACCGCCACACACAAGACCGAGGAACACGCCGCCCAGGGTGAACCCCACGCCCCCGCCGTGCCGCCGGTCGAGCCAGTAACCCCCGCCCGCGAAAACGGCCATGCCGACCGCCAGTTGCAGGCCGAGGCCCGCGGCCGGCGGAGGCCCCGTCGGTGTCTTCTCATTCACCTTTTCCATACGGCGGGACCGGGCGTTTCCGCACTCCTTGCGAGGGAGCGCGACTGATATACAGGCGCCCCCCCCCAAGTCCAGAAAAATCGAATGCAAACGCCGGGTTCGCGGAAGGCCTGCGAAGGCCGTGGAAAAGCCGGGCCGGCGAAACGGATATTGTTGTCTGGGACGCATGGGGGTTTATGATGCGGACAGATGGCGCGGCCCGGTCGCGCCGCGAAAGGCGGTCATCCGTGAATCATGCATCGGTCATCCGGCAGTACCTGCGGGATCGGCGCGGCGAGGAGTTCGTCGCGGAATCGTTCCCCTTCGTGACGATATCGCGCGAGGCCGGGGCGGGCGGACACACGCTCGCGCGCGAGATCCTGCGCAAGATCGAACTCGCCCGTGCCGGCGCCATGTCGGAAGAGTGGGAGATGTTCGACCACAAGCTCTGCGCGCTGATCGCGGAGGATCAAAAACTCGGCGTGTCCTTCGACCAGCTCCTCACCGAGGAGTACCGGTCCGAGGTCGGGCAGGTCGTCAACGAGCTCATCGAACAGCGCTCGAAACGGTACGAGGTGTACACCCGCATGTTCGAGATCGTCCGCATCCTCGCGACGCTGGGCCGCTGCGTCATCGTCGGCCGCGCGGGCATGTGCGTGACGGCGGACATGCCGATGGGCGTCCACATCCGCCTCGTGGCCCCGGAGCCGGTGCGCGTGAAGCGGATGGGGAAACTGCTCGAGACCGGCGAGGAGGAGACGCGCCGCCTGGTCCGGGAGCAGGACCAGGACCGCCGCCGGCTGGCGAAGGATTTCTTCGGGAAGGACATCGAGGACCCGATGCTCTACGACGCGGTCTTCAACACCGACCGGCTGGCCATTCCTGAAATCGCGGAGCTCGTGGCGCGGATGGTCGTCCAGCGCATGGCGCGCTTTCGCAAAGTCCTCGCGAACCGCGCCCGCGCTTGATCGGCGCCGCGCGGTGCCGTATGTTCGTCCGCCTGTTTCGTAGGCCACGGGGAACCACATGCCAGCCAAGCCAGATTTAATCCCGGTCGAGCGCGACAAGCTGACCATCAATCCCGATTTCGATTTCAAGCACGACATCGCCGCGCGGCCGTTCGAGGACCTGCGCACGAACGAGATCGGCATGTTCAAGTGGTCGGGCATCTACCACCAGCTCCAGAAGGGCTTCTTCATGATGCGGCTGCGGATCCCCGGCGGACTGGTCACCGCGGAACAGATGGATGTCATCGCGGACGTCGCCGGCACGTACGCGCAGGATCAGCTCTGCATCACCACCCGGATGACGGTGCAGTACCATTGGATCCGGAAGGAGGACCTCCACAAGGCGCTCGAGGCGCTGGCGGCGGTCGGGTTGGATTCCAAGAATGCCTGCGGCGATGTCACGCGCAACGTCGTCACGTGCCCGTTGCAGGGCGTCTGTCCGCACGAGGTCAAGGATGTGCGGGCGATGCTGCTGACGATCGCGAACAACCCCGAGCTCCGCGACGAGCAGCGCAATCTGCCGCGCAAGCACAAGATCAGCGTCAACGGCTGCGGCCGCGCCTGCGGGCAGACGCTGATGAATTGCGAGTCGTGGCACCCGGTCGCGCGCACCGGCGCCGGGGGCGCGGAGGAGATCGGCTGGGCCTACTACGCGGGCGGCGGGCTCGGCGCTCGTCCCTACATGGCGAAGGCCATCTTTTCATGGGTCCCCGGGGACCTGGTGCTGAAGGTCACGCAGGCGGCGACCGAGGTGTACCGCCGCACGGGCAACCGGCGCGTCCGCGCGCTCGCGCGCCTCAAACTCGTGGTGGACGAAATGGGGGCCCGCGGATTCGGCGAGGCCGTCCTGGAGGTGCTGCGCGAGCGCGGCGTGCAGGGGCTGGAGGCCCTTGAGTTCGCCTCGAAACCCGCGGACATCGGAGACCTGTTCACGGACGGGCAACCGGTGATCCCCCAGCGGCAGGCCGGATTCAGCACGGTGCGGGCGCTGGTCATGCGATCCGAGATGACCTCCGCGCAGGCGCGCCGGTTCGCCGACTGGGCCCGCCGGTATGGCGACGGTACGCTGATGTTTACCGCGCGGCAGAATATCCAGCTCCGCTTCGTGCCGGACGACAAGGTCGAGGCGCTGCGCGCCGAGATGCGGGAGGCGGGGTTCCCGACCGATGGGTTCGAGCGGCTGCCGGACATGGTGGCCTGTGTCGGGACCACGCAGTGCAATCTCGCCGTTTCGGACACGCCCAACACGTACCGCCAGCTCTACGCCGAGCTCGCGTCCGACAAGTCCTTCTGGGAGAAGGTGGGCGTCCTGCGCATCCATATGAACGGCTGCCCGAACTCGTGCGCCCAGCACTGGATCGCCGATATCGGGTTGCGCGGCATGCGCAAGGAGACGGCGACCGGTAGCGAAGAGGGCTTCTCAATCTGCATCGGCGGCGGCCTTTCGGGACCCGGGTACATCGCCCAGCCGGTGTGCGATGTGGCCGCGACCGCGCTGGCGCCGACGGTGCGCCGTCTGCTGGAAATTTATCTGGAGCGCCGCGACGGCCCGGAGGAGACGTTCGGCGCCTTCGCGCGCCGGACCGGCGGGCTCCGCATGGCCGAGCTGCTTGGCGTTCCGCCGGCGCCCGCGGAGCCGGTGAACGAGCGGAATCACCGGCTGCAGCGCGTGTTCGACGAGGCGATCAGCGAGACCTCGCCATGGTGACCGACGTTGAAAAGCAGATCCGCGAGGCCGAGTGGCTGATCGGCGTCCATCGCTACGAGGAGGCGATAGACGCGCTGCGCGCGAATAACGCGCCGAACGACGCGCGTCGGTTTGCGATGCTGGCCAAGGCGTACCACGCCCGGGGCGACACGCGCGGCGACGTCTATTCCAGTCATTATTTTGCGCTGCGCGCGATCGAGATGGGCAGTTCCGATCCCCAGCTCCATGGCATCGCCGGAATCGCCGCGTTCAAGAAAGAGCGTTATGCCGAGGCGATCCAGCACCTGCGCCGGTACGTGACGGATCATTCCGGCCACGCCTCGCACCACCTGCTGGGCCTCGCGTTGCTCCAGGAGGGCCGGACGGACGAGGCCCTTTCCCCCTTGAAGCGCGCCGTCGAGCTCGCCCCGAAGCGGGCGGACTACGCGGAGGCACTGGCCCGCGCGGAAGCGCCGCCCGGGGAGCGGACCCGCGCGTGGGAGCGGGCGCCCCACGGTCTGGGCGGACCGGACGACGTCCGTCCGCTGGACGTGCCGACGCCCTACCGCAGCAACGCGGTGTCCGTCCTGCGCGGCATCGGAACTCATCCGAAGGACCACTACTGGCTCGGGAAGAATATACCCTGCCAGAAGGCCTGCCCGGCCGGAACCGATATCCCCGCCTATCTGGCCGCGATCTACCGCAGCGACTACGACCATGCCTATAAGATCAACCTGCACGACAATGTTTTCCCGGCCGTCCTCGGCCGCGTCTGCTCGCGCCCCTGCGAATCCGAGTGCCGGCACGGCTGGCAGGGGCTCGGCGAGCCGGTGGCCATCTGCTTCGCCAAACGCTCCGCCGCCGATTTCAAGACCCAGGGCCTCATGGTCCTGGATCCGTGGTTTCCCCCGACGGGCAGGACCATCGCCGTCGTCGGCGCCGGTGTCGCGGGCCTCGCCGCCGCGCGCAACCTCGCGCTGATGGGGCATGGCGTGACGATGTTCGAGAAACACGACAGGCCCGGCGGCATGATGAACCAGGGCATCCCTGAATTCCGGCTGCCGCGCGAAACGATAGACCGGGAAATCGAGCAGATCCGCCGGCAGGGCGTCACAATTGTCTGCAATGCGCCGGTCGGGCCATCGCGCCCGCTGGCGAAACTCGTCGAGGAACACGATGCGGTGGTGCTGGCGGCGGGCACGCTCCGCCCGAACCTGCTGGACATTCCAGGCCGGGACCTGCGCGGTATCCGGCACGGATTGCCGTTCCTGCTCGATGCGAACGAACTCCGGAAGGCCGACATCGGCGAGCACATCGTCGTGATCGGCGGCGGCTTCACGGCGATGGACTGCGCCCGCACCGCGGCGCGTCTCGGCGCGCATACGGTCGAGCTGGAGCTGGAAACCACTGAAAAAGGCGAGCCGGTCATCATGTCGCCCAAGGGCGAATCGGTGAAGGTGCTCTACCGCCGCTCTCAGGCCGAGATGCTCATCACGCCCGGCGAACTGGAGGAATTGACCCACGAAGGCATCCCCATGCACTTCATGGTGAGCCCGAAGGCGTTCGTGGACGACGGGACGGGACGGGTGAAGGCCATGCGCTTCGCCCGCACGGAATTGAGCGATCCCGACGCGAGCGGGAGGCGAAAGCCGGTCGAGGTGCCGGGTTCGGAATTCGAGATCCCAGCCGACACGATCCTGCTGGCGACGGGCCAGTTCCCGGACACGGAATGGATCGAGGGCGAGCTGCGCGAAAAGCTGGTCGGTAAGGACGCGTGGCTGGTGAGTCGGCGCAAGCAGAAAACCGCGATGGACAAGGTGTTCGCCGCGGGCGACTTCGCGACCGGAGCCAGTTCGCTGATCCAGGCCATCGCCCACGGCAAGGAGGCCGCGCGGCAGGTGGACGCCTTCCTCATGGGCGGGGAGCGCCTGATGGATGTCGCGCTGGTGGAGGATGTGCAGCGGACGGGGCGCATCCGCGAGATGGACTTTGTCAACCGCCAGCCGATGCCCTCCCTGCCGCTCGCCATGCGGTCGTTGACGGCCGAGGTCGAAAAGGGATTCGATCCCGCACTGGCGACGGATGAAACGCAACGCTGCTACCTGTGCCATTTCAAATTCGAAATTGATCCCGATGCGTGCATCTACTGCGACTGGTGCATCAAGGCCAAGCCGAGGCCCGACTGCATCGTCAAGGTCAGCGACCTGATCTACGACGCGCAGGACCGCGTGGTCGGCTATACCCGCGCCCGGAACAGCGAAAGCACGAAACTCATCTGGATCAACCAGGCTGACTGCATCCGCTGCGGCGCCTGCGTGGAGGTTTGCCCGTCGGACGCGATCAGCATCCAGCGCGTGAGCCGGCGCACGATCCGCGCGGCTGACCAGGCCGCCACGGTGGACCTGCCGTCCACCTTCGAGGTGTAGCCGGCCCGATCGCGATGGGCGCGGCCTGTATTGAGGGCTTGACGCCGGACGGCGGGGGGAAGTTAATGCCGCATCCGATTCCATGATCACGGCTGTTCAATTCAATTTCGACACCAAGGAGGAGTCGAACATTCCGGTCGAGGACGTGGAGGCGGCCCTGGACCGGGGGGCCTTCTGCTGGGTGGACATGGATTGCTCCGCGAGCCCGGATGAACCCGCCGCGCACCAGGCGTGCGAATCCTGCCTGCGGCGGCTCGGGGTGAACGAGCTTGCGGTGCGGGAAGCGCTCGGCCCGGATCGGGAGGGGCGCTACGATGTTTACGACGACTGCCTCCACTTCGCCGTGACGGAAGCGAAAATCCTCGACGGGCGCCTCAGCACCTCACATGTGGATATCGTGCTCGGCGCGCGCTACATGGTCTCGTTTCGCCGCCGGAAGGCGGACCTGATCGCCCAGATGCGCCGGACCTATCGCGAGGATTTCCGGAAGTTCGCCCAGTCGCCCGGCTTCCTGCTCTACGAGGTGGCCGACCACCTCACGGAGACCTACCGCCGCTCGCTCCAGGGGCTCGCCGAAGCCGTCGAACAGGTTCAATTGCAATTGTTCGGCGAGGTGGACGACGGCATTTTCCTCAAGGTCTCGACCATCACGCAGGACCTGCTCGCGCTGCGGAAGGTGGTCACCGCCTCCCGCGAGCTTTTTCACGAACTCGCGAGCCGGCGTTCCCCGTTTGTCAATCCGACGACCCAGCCGTTCCTCGAAAACATGGCCGGGACGCTGGAACGGCTTTCCGACGACCTGACGACCGAGCGCGAAGTGCTGAACGAAATGCTGAATCTCTACATGGGCATGGTCAGTCATCGGACCAATAAGATCGTAAACCGTCTGACCGTGATCAGTGTCATCTTCCTGCCCTTGAGCTTCATTTGTGGCGTATACGGCGTGAACTTGCAGGGGGTCCCCGAGTTTTCCTGGCGGTATGGCTATCAGTTTTTCTGGGCCGTGTGCGCGGTCATCGCGTCCGCGCTGGTTCTTTTCATGCGGCGGAGGAAATGGTTGTGAGCGCGCGCGATGCCTTGTGGCAGACCCTCGAACCCGCCACGGGCGCCGGGCGGGGTCGGGGGTTGCAGGCCTTGCTGCTCGCCCTGATCGTGCTGAATGTGCTGGCGGTCGTCCTCGAATCGGTGGCCGGCCTGGCCCACCGGCACGGTCACCTGTTCCTCTGGTTTGAGCGCTTCTCGGTCGCCGTCTTCACCGCCGAATACCTGGCGCGCCTCTGGGCCTGCACCGGCGATCCGCGCTATGCCGGTTCGATCCGCGGCCGGCTGCGCTACCTGATGACCCCGATGGCCCTCGTGGACCTGGCGGCCATCCTGCCGTCGTACCTGCTGTTTATGAACGCCGACTTCCGCGTGATGCGGGCCTTCCGCCTGTTCCGCCTGGCGCGTCTCGCCAAGATCGGGCGCTACACCGAGGCCGCGATCGTGCTCGCGCGGGTGCTGCGCGCGAAACGCGAGGAGATGGTCGTCACGCTGTCGCTGGTCGCCATCCTCGGCGTCATCTTCGCCAGCCTCGCGTACTACGCGGAAAACGACGCCCAACCCGACAAGTTTCCCGACATCCCGCACGCGCTGTGGTGGGCCTTCGTGACGATCACCACGGTCGGGTATGGGGACATCGCGCCGGTGACGCCGCTCGGCAAGGTGATCGGCGTGTGCACCGCCGTGCTCGGCATCCTGATGATCGCGCTGCCGACCGGGGTGATGGGCGCGGCCTTCGTCGAGGAGTTGAATCGGCGCGGCAAGCGCGCCGCCGCCTGCCCGCACTGCGGAAAACCGGTCGAATAGAGCCTTTCTCAAGAGCTCTCTCCTGATTTCCGGGGAGCACACGCGCCCCCTCGTGTGGGGCGAGACGCCCTCGTCTCGCCTTCCGGGATGCGGTCCGCGGGGGCGCGGACCGCCGAATTGATGCCGATGATCAATCGTTCTGGAGATTTTCCGCGCGCGCGCCGCGCGGGGCCAGCATGGCGACGGCGAACAGCATGCCGCCGAGCAGGGCGAGCACGCCGCCGAGGGCGATGACCGAGAGGCCGATGTGCTGCGCGCCGTGCGTGATGGCCTGCTCCTCGCCATAGGTCTTGCGCCCGAGCCCGAAGGTCCCCGCCACGAACAGCCCGCCGGAAAAAAGAACCTGGCCGAGTCCGTAGAGCAGGGCGGACGCCGTCATCACGCGCCCGCCCGCGCCGCCGCCGCCCGACCGCGCGAGGCGATGGCTGATCCCCATGAACGCCAGCGTGATGGCGCCGATCGTGGCGTGGTAATGGCCGGGTATGCGCAGGTCCTGGCCGCGGATCAGGCTGCCGAACAGTACGCCGAGCACCGCGAGCAGGATGCTGAATCCGAGGGACGCCCGGGCGGCGGGGCAGAGTCCGGGCCTCCAGTCGCCGCGCTTTCGCCAGGCGCGCCACAGGAAGAACGCCATGGGCGGCGCCATGCCCCATCGCATCAGGTGTGTGAAGGCGTTGCGGTACGCGTCCGTCGCGGGCGCCTGGCCGAAGAGCCAGGGCAGCGCCAGCAAGGGAAGCCCGAGCCCCGCGAAGGGGAGGAACAGTTCGGCGCGGCGGAATACCGGCGGGGCGCCGTCCCGCGAAAGCAGCGCCACCCACGCCGCGACGAGGAAGCAGACATTGGCGTGTTGAAGCAGGTGGCCGGGACCCCAGAATAGGATGTCGTAGTAGATCGGGGCGGACAACAGGCCGATCGGGGCCGTGCCTCGCCAGGAAAAAAACAGAGCGGCCGGCGCCGCGAGAAAGAAGGCGGAGCCCACCCACAGGCCAAAGCGGGAGTTCTCCAGCGCGGCCGCGCCCGCGGTGGGCGCGACCCCCAACTGCGGGCGATCGGCCAGCCCCTCGATGTCAAACACGTGGGCGGCATGCGGCCAGGCCGCGGCGACGAGGTACAGCCCGAATCCCGCGAGGAAGAGCGGGTGGTGGAGGACGGGCAGATAGTTGGACAACACCGGCGTCGCGCCGAGGGAGGGGAGGGTCGCCGCCATCAGGACCACGCCGGCCACGGCGCCGCACCAGGCCGCGACGTCGAGGCGCGATGCCGCCGGTGAAATCCGCGCGAGCGCCAGTTGAATCAGGCCGATGGGAATGGCGGTGAACCACACGAGGTTCGCGAGGTTCACATGGACCACCAGGCACCATCGCACGAAATAGAGCCGGCGTGTGGCCCACTCGGCCAGGGCCGGGACTTTGGCCCCCGTGACGATCAGGGCCAGCGCGCCGCCGGCCAGCAGCGCGAGAATCCCGGTGGCGAGCCAGCGGCGCGCCAGGGCGGAACGGTTCATCCGCCGGCCGCTCCCTGCCGCACGGCGAGGGCGTGCGATATCGGATCGAGATGGATCAGCGTGACCGCGCCCGGACGGACGGTGATGGTTCCTTCGTACTCCAGCCGCACGGCGGAGCGGCGGGCCGGATCCTCCGGCTCGAACGCAACGCGGACCTGGTGCGTTCCGCCGGGCATCGGCAGATCCTCCGCGACGTACATAGGCCCATCCTCGCGAAGTCCCCGCGCGCGGACCGGCATGTCAATCCGGCGCGCGCCGTCGAGGTCCATGCGCAGGCGGTACCGCACCGGTTCGTCGCGGATCTCGATGGGGGCCCGCATGTGGGCCGGCAGCTTCGCGACT
Organism: uncultured Verrucomicrobiota bacterium; assembly: GCA_964388845.1. Classification (GTDB taxonomy): domain Bacteria; phylum Verrucomicrobiota; class Kiritimatiellia; order CAIVKH01; family CAIVKH01; genus JAMLJG01. The sequence continues at coordinate 5,576 of CAYMCD010000018.1, read as the reverse complement.
TCTTCGGGGGTGCGCTCGACCCGGATGCGTTCGCGCTGGCTCGTGAGCCGCCACTGCAGACGCAGCAACCCGCCCCCGGCCTCCGGCGGGGATAGGGCGACGTGGGAGGCTGCCGCGAGAAGTCCGGTCATCGCCAGACCGGTCGCCGCGCGAGCGGCGAAACGCAAGCCGCTTTTCCGACGCGGCGCGCCTTCGATGAACTGGAATAACTGGCGCTCCTCGCCGTCGCCGACGGGAATGACGGTGATGCGCCCGGCCGCCGCGGCATCCGTGAACAGGGGCGCCTTGGTTCGACCCGCCATGCGGGCGGTGAGCGTGGGAAATCCGTCCTTGGTCGTGCAATTGCGGGGCGGACAGGCGGCGATGACCACGCGGCGGAAGGCGCCCGCGAGCGCCTCCATGGCATGCGGATGCAGCGTGCCGCCGCACCCGGCGGCGTATACGCGGACGTCCGCCCTGTCCCGTGCCCACGCCTCGATCCGGCTCCGGACGCCGGGCTGGTTCGAGCAGGAATAGATGACCGTCATGGCGCTCCGCTCGACGTCGCTGTCCGGGAGCTCGCGGAGAAAGGCCTCGACCGCGGCCAGTTGGTCCGGCGCCTTACGGCCATTCGGGCCGATGGTATAGACGGGACAGGAACCCGCGCAGATGCCGCAGCTCACGCAGCGGTCGGCGCGGACGACGGCGAGCAGTGACTTCTTCGTCCCCGGGATCGCGCCTTCCCGCAGCACCATGCCGATCGCCTCATAGGGGCAATCCTCCGCGCATTGGCTGCATCCCACGCAGATGTCCGGATCGCAGTCAGAGGGGCGTCCCCGCTTGCCGGCCTGCGGCTTGAGCCACGCGGGCAGGAGGAGGAAGAAGGCCAGCAGGGCCAGCCCGCCGAGCAGCGCCGCCGCCGGCTGGCGGAGCGCGGCGGGGATCCACGCATTGTAGAGCAGGTCGGCCGTATAGCCGCCCGGGAGGAGCAGGAGGTCGGCCTCCGCGTCGAGCGCGACCGGGCGCAGGAGCGCGAAGGCCGCGATCAGGAGGAGCAGCGCGAGGGAAAAGTTCCGGCTTGGAAGCCAGACCGGGCGGGCGAGGCGGGAGGTGTGGAGCCATAAGCCGCCCAGCAGCGCCAGCGGGACAACAACGTGCAGAAAAAGGACCAGAAAGAAGAACGAGGGCAGGGGCCGCGTCGCCGCGCCGCCGAAGGAATAGATCACCGGTTCGGTGAAGATGCCGATGGTATCAATCATCCGCGCGAATGCGATCGCGAGCGCCTGGGCCTGCCGGTCCCAGACCAGGGTGTATCCGGTCCAACCGGCGACCAGGACCACGACCAGCAGGAAGAGGCCCGAGGTCCAGGCCAGGGTCCTGCGACCCCAGGATTTGCCGTGCAGGAACATGCGCAGCGCGTGGACGAGGACGGCCACCAGGGTGAGCGCGGAGGCGTAGCGGTGAAAGGACCGGACCCACGGCCCCAGCCAGACGTTATCGTGCAGGCGCTGCATCGAGTCGTAGGGGTCGGACAGGCTGTAGAAGAAAATCAGATACATACCGCTGAAAAACGCCATGACGAGCGCGAGCGCGGCGATGGTTCCGCTCCGGTACAGCGGATTGTAGTCCGCCGTGAGCAGGCGGTTCATGGCCCGGTCGAGCGGGCGGAGCGCCGCGCCGAATCCACGGACCAATGCGCGGTAAAAATTCATCATGGCGTGCTTCCGATTCTCGCGCGCCGGACGGCCTCCGCCAGCCAGGAGGCCGGCGCATTGCTGAAGGTGAACACGATGCGGCCCCGTCCATCAATAACATAGGTCATGGCGGGATGCACCACGTCGCCGGTCTTCTCGTCCCGCTGGCGGAGCACGGCGTAATCGTCGAGCGTCTTGTTGACGGCGTCCACCGGGCCCGAGAGGATGTGCGCGCGGGCGGGGAGCGCGGATTTCTCCGCGAAGCGGGCCAGCGCGGACGGGGTGTCGCGCCACGGGTCGAGGGTGATGATGGCCATGGCCGCATCCCCGCCGATCTCCTCCAGGGCCGTGCGGCATTGCTCCACGATGGCCGGGCAGATCGTGCGGCAGTGCGCGAAGGCAAAGGTCATGACCAGCGGCCGCCCCTCGAAGGAGGCGAGCGAAATGGCGGCGCCCGTCTGGTCCACCAGCGAAAAGGGCGGCGCGGGCCGGTCGGTTCGCGGGTATTCGTCGGGCAGCGAAGCGGGAAGGTCCGCCGGGCCGTAAACCAGCGCGTCAATGCGCCGGGCATCCCGCATGCGCACGGCGACCAGGGCGACCATCCACACCAGGGTGACGAGCGCGGCGATGACGAGCGCGCGGCCCCCGGCGCCGGACCACGCGCCGCCGATGCTCGTCCGGAGCGATCCGCCCCATGTGGCGATGATGCCCACGAGGAAGGAGAGCGGGCCGAAAATGAGGACCATCCAGCCCCACGTGTCGGGCAGGCCGTTTTCCTGCGTGCCGAAACAGACCGCGCGGGCGGCTTCCAGCCATTCCGGCGAAACCCCGGGCGCGGGGAGAAACGCGAGTCCCCACCAGACGAACGTGGCAACGCACCAGATCCCCAGGACTACCGCCGGGGTGCGGGGCGTCGCGCGGGACGGTTCGGTCATCCCACTTTCCACAGGAACGAGAGAATCTTCCAGTTGACGAAGTAGTAGAGCACGAAGCAGACAAAGAAGACGGCGACCAGGATGACCGTGCCCCGTACCCCCGCCTTGTAGGTCACGTTGACCTGCGGTCCGGTGTAGATGTGCTTGGGCGGGTTCAGGATGCCCTGCGGAATGCCGGAGAGTTTCTGCTGGATCGCCTCGGCCGTGAGCGGCTTACCGAAGAACACGGTCACCACCGCGATCGCCACGAACAGGAGGGCGCCCGTGGCCATGAGCAGACCGCCGATGCCGAAGATGGCCTGGACCACATAGACAATCGAATGAAACTCGACCGCGAACGGCGCGCTGGAGAACGTAATGTCCCAGTGCCGCCGCGGCACGCCGAAGATGCCCATGTAGATCATGGACATGGACATGATGCACAGCCCGATCCCGAACAAGTAGGGCTGGAGCTTGGCGAGGGGCCAGAAGGCGACCCGTTTGCGGAAAATGAGGGGGAGCACGTAATACGTCACCGCCATGAAGGACAGCGCGGTGCCGCCGGCCACGGTCGCGTGGAAATGTCCGGGCAGGCGCAGGGTGTTGTGGGCGATGATGTTGATCTGCTCGGTGCCGATCACGACGCCGGTGATGCCGCCGAGGAAACCGAAGATGAAGATGGACAGCATCATGCCGGAGAAGCCGGGATCGCCCCACGGGGCCTTGCGCAGCCACTCGAACGCTCCTTTGGTGAGGCCGCGCAGGCGCTGGCCCATCTCGATGCCCGCCGGGACGGTGAAACCGTGCACCATGCTCGCCAGCACCGCCAGGTACATGGCGTAGCTGGTGTTCCATACCTTCCAGGCCGGCCCCATGCCGGGGTCCACGAGCAGGTGGTGCGCCGAAGCCATGCTGATGAAGAGGATGTAGAGGAGGAAGGCGACCCGGCTGACCTTCTCGTTCAGCACGACACCGCCCACCGTCAGGCCGGCCAGCAGGTACCAGATGGAAACGTGCGCCGCCACGTTGATCTGCTGCGAGCTGTGCCCCAGCGCCCAGAACAGCAACCGGTACACCTGCGGATCGAGCTCGATGAGCTTGAGCGACCATAGCAGGGTGGGGATGTAGGTC
>CAYMCD010000018.1:0-1848 GCA_964388845.1 uncultured Verrucomicrobiota bacterium | reverse complement strand
GCGCGCCGAAGGTGACGAGGGGGATGCTGCCCTCGTAGGTTTTTTCCTTCTTGGCCACCACGAGCGCGGCGAAGAACAGTCCGGTCACCACGAGGGCGCCGACGGCAAAGAGGATGATGCCCACGTAGTAAAGCGGATGGGCCATCAGCGGCGGATACGAGGTGAACAGGACATCCGCCTTGCCGCGCAGGACCATCACGTCCGTGAGAACGGCGCCGGCCGTCATCATCACGAACGCGGTCCAGCCGAGCTTGGGCGCGGGTTGCCGGGCATTCAGGAGGATGGGTCCGGCGAAATACAGCACCGCCATCTCGAAGAAGATGATGAAGAAAATCAGCATGTTCAACCCGTGCAGGGTCAAGATGCGGTAGAACCAGTCGGCGGGCAGCAGATGCACCGCCTGCCAGCGCGTGAGGACCAGCAGGACGGCGCCCACCGCCCCGATCAGCAGGGCCACCACGGCCAGGACCGCGTTGGCCTTGACGAGATTTTCAGCGTCCTTGTTCACCTTGAGACCGGTGACGGGACACGTGCGGAACCGATTCATCCATTCCCCGGCTTGCGATACGATGCTCATGTGAGAAGCTCCTGGGCCTATTCAGTGACGAGGATTTTGCCGACCATCATGTGATGCAGGATCCCGCAGAATTCATTGCAGATGATCCGCAGATCCCCGGCGGCGCTCGGGGTGATCTTCAGGCCGTAATCGTAGCCGGGCACCACCTGGAAATTGATGTTCAGCGGATACAGACTGAACCCGTGGTTGATGTCGGCCGACGAAAGGTGAAGGGTGTACTCGGCGCCCTTTTTCAGGACCAGCACCGGGGTCCAGCTCCACATGCGCGCCAGCACATAGATATCGCTGCCCGGCGGCGGCTCCACCACCGGAACGCCGTTTTCCTCGCCGACCTTGTAGTCCTCGATGAACTGCATGGCGCGCGCGACGTAGTCGGCCGGCTTGACCTTGCCCCGGATACCCGACGGATTCTGACCGCCGTGGATGTGCCAGAGCGGCATCATCGCGAACAGGACCAGGCACCAGATGAACGCGATGGTGATCCAGACCTTTTCCTGGCGGGGGATCGGATTCCACCACGACCCGGCCGGCGCCACCAGGCTGGAATGCATTTCCTTCATTTCGCTCATACGCGTCTCCTCGGATCAGGGCAGTGAAGATTCCGGCAGGGTGACGATCTCGTACAGGCCCCAGGCCGTGTAGAACACAACCATGACGAGAAGGCCCAGGATCAACAGAAGAAAAGGGCGGTCAAAAAAACGCTGGGCCCGCGGGATTTCGCCGGACTCCGCCGCGTTCCCCCCGCTTTTTTCCTGCACTGGATCACTCATGGCATGGCCTCGCTTGAATGAGATTACAGATGCGTTTGTCCTGATATGCGCGCACAGTAATTTCGGCGCGGACGGATGGCAAGGGGATAATCGAGCCTCACATGCCCAGCCGCCTTTTTACGGCATCCAGTTCTCCCTGAAGCCGCCGGTTGTCCGCCTCCAGCTCCGCCAACCGTGCTCGCGCCTGATTGAGATCGGCGTTCAGCCCCTGAATCGCGGCCAGCGCGACACCGTCGGTGTCGAGCGTGTTGATAGTGGTGTTGCCGCCGAGGCCGAAGGCGGCATGGAAGTCCTGCGCGGCGGGGCCGATGTAGCGGCGGTGATCCGGGTCGGCCTTGTAGCTCCAGGCCGTCAACGGCATGGCGGCCACTTTCTCCAGGATCGCGCCGGTATCAATCGGCTCGAAATTTTCCTTCGCGTTCCGGTCGGAAAGCACGGACCACGCAGTTGCATTGGGGGCCAGCGCGGCGCCCAGCGTCGCTCCGCTGTTGGAAAAGAGCC